>DATJDT010000382.1:0-2058 GCA_035497275.1 Pedobacter sp. | reverse complement strand
CGTCTTCTGCCACATTTAACTCAAAGTGGCCTTTCTCGTTAGTAAGTGTTCCATTGTTGGTATTTAGCTCCTTTACGGCAGCTCTTTGCAAAGGCTCATTGCGCTCATCGTTAACATCGCCAACAATTAGTCTTGTTCTTGTAGTGCTACCTTTTTCTTGCTTAGGGGCAACAACTATGGTATTACCACGCAAAACAAAAGATAAAGTTGAGTTAGCGAATAGCTGTTCAAGTACCTTATCTAACGGTTGGTCTTTTACGTTTAAGGAAATTTTTGGTAATGAATTAACATACTCATTATTGTAAACGATATGTTGTTTTACTTGTTTTTGTAGGGCATCTAAAGCATTTGAAAGCTCAACATTTTTCACGTTTAAGCTCACTTTCTGCATTGACTGCGCCATTACATTGATCGAAAAGGCGAAGAACAATAAGCTTAATCCTATCTTTCTGAAAACACCTTTTGTAATTTTTTTACTGGTAACTTCTTTGTAATTATTTTTCATTAATTTTGGTTTGGTTGGACATATTAAATCCGTGATGCTTGGTTGAAGCAATTGATTTATGAAAACTTACCTACGGGGGATGGTCTCAACATCGCCCGTTCTTTTTTACTTTTTAGTCGACTTTTCTACGATAATGCTCCTTTCTTTAATGGTAAACTTTAAATTTGATGTGATCTGGATCGCATCTAGTGTATTTTGTATAGGTTCTGATTGATCTGCCCTACCAGTGAAGTGCAAATATTTAAGCTTTTCGTCTTTAAAGACGATTTCATAGTCATACAGTCTTCCTAACTCTTCCATTAAATTTGCCATTTCAGTATTCTGGAACACAACCAGTCCCTCTTTCCAGGCCACGTAAGGAAAAACTTCAACATCCTTTTTTTCAAGGCTTTCTGTTGATTTATGAAAATTGGCCTGTTCGCCAGGCAACAAGATCAATTGTTTACCTCCATCCGCTAAACTTACATCCACTTTCCCCTCTACTAAGGTGGTTTGTACTATGTTTGAATAAGTGTTGATGTTAAAGGAAGTACCTAATACGGTTACATTTACCCCATTATAATGTACTATAAATGGTTTTTTTGGGTTTTTGGTTACCGTGAAATAAGCTTCGCCTTTTTCTAAATAAACCTCTCTTTTTGCTGTCGCATCAAAATTAACTTGGAACTTGATCCGAGAATCTGCATTTACCCAAACCTGAGTACCATCATCCAAAACCAATTTATAGGTTAATCCTCGTGGAATAATTAAGGTATTGAATATGGCCGATTGAACTAAATTATCAGTATGGCTATAATCCAATTGATTGTCGCCTTTAATTAAATTTGCGCTTAACTTAGTGTTGTTTAAAGACGCTAAATCAACCCGCTCCCCATTTTCTAAAATCAGCATCGGTTTTTTCGATCCTGAATTTACCCTTGAAACCTTCACTTGATTTAAATCAGTAGCTTTTTTATGAAGTAAGAGGTAAAAAGCAAATCCTATCATTATCAAAACTGCAGCATACTTCAATAAGCGAGCGCCAAAAGAAATTACCCGAACTTTATTTTCAATAGCCGGTTTCAAACGACTATCAATTAATTTCCTAGCCTCTATAGCGTTAAATACACCTTCATATTTTGCTCTTAGCTCAGGAGAAATCCCTTGATCGGTTTTATCCTCAAGAAGATCGTTCAAATTATGATCTAACGATTGATCATCTAACAAATCATGAATCCACTTTTTATCTTTCACGCGCTATATTTATTAGTCTACATCTTACCTTCAGATTGCTTTGCTCCGTATCTCGCGAAGCATGAAGCAAAGCAATCTCTTAGGTCCTCTAATAACAAGTAGCAAGAAAAACAAAAGAGGGTGACTGTTCTTAAAAAAAAAGTGAAATTATATCGCCCATGTTGGCGCGTAGATAAGCATACGCTTTTTTAATTTGCGTTTTAACCGTATTAATAGAAATATTGTTCTTCGCTGCTATTTCTGCATAAGTTAAGCCTAACACGTTGCTCATTAAGAATAGCTTTTTCCTTTCAGGGGGTAGCTCCTTAATGACTTGTATT
>DATJDT010000381.1:0-2083 GCA_035497275.1 Pedobacter sp. | reverse complement strand
TAAAAGTATAAGAAAATATAAACTTGTGATGTTCAGATTGTTCCTTAGATTTTAAAAAATCTTGATTGGTTTTAAATATACATTCATTGTAAATCTTGAAATCGTCCTTTTGATATAAATCAATTAACATTGGAATACCATTCTCTAAAAACGATCTTGGATCATACCCGGTTATCAATTTTGAACCGTCGGTCATGACCACATACTCAGATTTACTATAATCAATTGCAAATAATAAAGGGGTACTGTGGTTCATAGAAATACTTAATCGATTGAACTTTGAAAGTATCTTTTTTATGTCTTGCCCATCTATCGAGTCTGTTGCATAATAAACATTTTGCAAATGACTTTTGAAAGTAAAATCAATTGGAGAACCTAGTTTCATAACTTCATTTGATAAATGATGCTTCGCGTTAGACTTATCTAAAATATAAAAATTATTCAGCATTAAAAATTATTTAAGCAATAGCTATTTATAGCTATTGTGAGCTGATAATTATAAAATTAGTTTTGGATCATTATGATACTAAACTCTTAAAAATGAAGAAATTAATCTCCTTAAGTTTTTTACTTTTGGCGTTACCATGTGCGTTATTTGCACAAACTCCACAAGTAATCAGTGTTAAAAAGGCAAATACTGAGCGTATTAGTCCCGACACTTCAAAAAAGCATCCTATCTCATTACAAGTTCATGCAGGGACACAAGGCATAGGTGCTGATGTAAGATATGGTATAAGCCAGCAATTTTCTTTAAGAGCAGGAGGAAGCACTTTTTTACCTGTAAAGGCTGACAATTATTTCCATTTTTCGGGCTTTGATGCTGATAATACGATTAAAGGAGAACTAAGTAATGTTCATTTATTGGCTGATGTTGTTCCCTTTAAAGTTAAGTGGTTTAGGCTTGTAGGTGGAGCAGCCTATTTGTTTAAAGCTAATGGCGGATTAGAATTTATACCAAAGGGGAATTCTACTTTTGGGGGATTAAATTTAACTGCAGCCGAAATTGGCAAATTAGCTATTGATCTTTCGTGGCAAGGAGTAGCGCCTTATGTAGGTTTTGGTTTGTTTAAAAGTTTCCCAAAAAGAAGCTTTAATATAAATTTAGATTTAGGAACCTACTATCTTAATTCACCAAAATCAACAGTAGTAGGTACTAAATTATTGTCAGAAAATAAGCAAATGGAAATCCAGCTGGATAACAATATGAAGGACTATCGCTTTTTGCCAGTGCTTCAAGTCAACTTCAATTTCAAAATAAAGTAAGCAATCAATTGTTTTACTAAAGAAATCATATTCTCATGGAAAAAATATTTACAAAAGTAAAAAAGAGCCTCAATTTAAAGATCTCTATAATGGTAGTTTTCGCAATATTAATCTATACTGGTTGCAAAAAGCCAACAGAGGGATTAAAGGTTGCAATAAATACAGCAAGTTTATTCGAATCACCGATAGTTTTACAATTCGAAAATGCAAGTGCCAATATCAACACCCAACTTGGCGATTTTGCAGTTACCATTAGTGGAAAAGATGCTGGCTTAGTTCAAATGGGGTCGGGTGGAAGTAATTTTAAAGCATCCGGAGGCTTTTTATCTCTAGCACTAAAGCCAGGAGTTAAGCCAAGCGTAGAAAATCCTGTTGTATTTAATGTATACGCAGAAATTCCTGGATATGCTCCACTTACACAAACTGTTACAGTAACTTCTGGTTCATTGTCGATTTACCAGATACTAGCTGTTGAATATGCTAAGCCGATTGAGGGTACTGCTGTGGTGCAAACACAAACTGCTTTAAGCGCAGGTACATCAAGCTCGGTTACCATTGCTACAGCTACATCCCCAACACTTACTGAAGTTGCTAAAATTGTGATTCCAGAGGGCACGGGTATGCTCGATGCTAAAAATAATGTTATCAATGGGACTAGCTTGAAATCGAGCGTTGTACATTATGGCTCAGGTACTCCTTCTGTATCTTTAATTTTTCCAGGTGGTCTGGCGCCCACTAACGTGCTCGATGAAAATGGCACTGCCATACCTGGTGGTGTAAATTTTGTTACAGCGGGTTTATTAAGTATTAATATGTCTGT
>DATJDT010000380.1:0-10407 GCA_035497275.1 Pedobacter sp. | reverse complement strand
ACGCCAGATGAATTTTATCGGTCTATCCTTCAATGTATTACCCAGCCCCGTAGATGGAGAGAAATTGGAGAACAAGCCCGTAAAACTGTGGAACGGGATCATGACATCAATGGAAATGCAAAGCGTATGCTCCTAATTTATGAAGAGCTAACCAAGAGTTGACAAATTAAGCTAAAAACATTGACCAATTCTTAGTATTTTTGGGCTTCAATACTTATAAACTAAATGAAGAGTACCGCATTATTAGAGAAACATATCACATTAGGCGCCAAGATGGTCCCTTTTGCAGGTTATAATATGCCAGTTCAATATGAAGGCATCAATGCCGAACACGCAACCGTAAGAAACGCTGTTGGGGTTTTTGATGTTAGCCATATGGGAGAATTTATTTTGAAAGGCGAAAATGCTTTAGATCTAATTCAACGAGTAACTAGCAATGATGCGTCAAAGTTATATGATGGTAAAGTGCAATATTCCTGCTTACCTAACACTACAGGGGGTATTGTTGATGATCTATTGGTATATCGCATTGACGATAAAACATATATGTTGGTAGTAAATGCATCTAATATTGAAAAAGATTGGAATTGGATCCAGCAGTTTAATACAGCAAATGTAGAAATGCATAATATTTCTGATCAAACTTCCTTGTTAGCCATTCAGGGGCCAAAGGCTGCGGATGCGCTACAAAGCTTAACAGAGATAGATTTAGCTTCGATGGAATACTACAGTTTTAAGAAGGGTGTTTTTGCTGGAGTTGAAAATGTAGTAGTTTCAGCAACTGGCTATACAGGGGCAGGAGGTTTCGAAATTTATTTCGAGAATAAATATGCCGATCAAATATGGGATGCAATTTTTGAAGTTGGAAAACCTTACGGCATTAAACCTATTGGTTTAGGCGCGAGAGATACCCTGCGATTAGAAATGGGTTTTTGCTTGTACGGAAATGATATTGACGATCAAACATCTCCAATTGAAGCTGGTTTAGGCTGGATTACGAAATTCACTAAAAACTTTACCAATTCTGAAGCTTTATTAGCACAAAAAGAGGCAGGTATTAAAAGTAAATTGGTAGGGTTCGAAATGATAGACCGCGGTATTCCTCGTCACGATTATCCAATTGTTGACGAACAAGGGAATTCAATCGGTAAAGTTACCTCTGGAACACAATCGCCATCCCTGCAAAAGGCAATTGGAATGGGTTACGTAAACAAAGAATTTGCTAAAGAAGGAACTGAGATCTTTATTGAAATCAGAAATAACAAAATCAAAGCAAAAGTTGTAAAATTTCCTTTTTATAAATAAAGGGAATATCCGCCTTATGTCTAGAACCATTGAAGTTTGCCTTACGCCTGCCTTACTGCATCTTTATGCAATTGAGAAAAGCATTGTCGTTGTAATTGATATCTTGAGGGCAACATCATCTATTACCTATGGGCTAGAAAATGGAGCCGAATCAATTATTCCAGTTGCCCATGTGGAAGATTGCTTAAAATATGGTGATCAAGGTTATCTGTTAGCGGCCGAGCGCAATGGAGAGGTTGTAGCAGGTTATGATTTTGGAAACTCTCCATTTTCTTATACCAAAGAAAAAGTAATTGGAAGAACAATTGTTTTAACCACTACGAATGGTACTAAAGCAATGCATATGGCACAAGAAAGAGCACATCAGGTAGTTGTGGGCTCTTTCTTAAATTTAACGTCTTTATGTGATTGGTTAAAGGTGCAGGATAAAAATGTATTGTTACTATGTGCAGGTTGGAAGGATCAATTTAACTTAGAAGATACCTTATTTGCAGGTGCCGTTGTCAATAGATTAAGAAAAGATTTTATGCATTTTGATGACGCTTCAGTAGCAGCAGAGGATATGTACGTATTAGCAAAAGATGATTTAAGAACTTATTTAAAAAAATCTTCCCATAGCCATCGCCTTGAGCAATTAAACATTGAAGAAGATGTTAAGTTTTGCTTAAAATTGGACGTTTGTAAAGTTATTCCAGTTTTAGAGGGCGAGCGACTGGTGGTTTTAGCCAGGCCTTAAATCAGCTATGATTATTTATTATTTCTTCTTGATTAATTCCTGCATTGTCTCGCTTGCCTTTATTGCTTTAAGTGCCTCTTCATGTGCTAGCCAATAAATGGTTTCTGCTTTCTTCATATCGAAAGTGCTAATTTCGCCCATCCCTTTGGGTTCGATCAATAAATTACAGAATTTAGCTTTTCGCTCCATATCATGATTGATAGACATGATGCCTGCACGTTGCATCAGATGGGAAATTTTGCTAATCTTATCTACTGGTTTAAGGTGATTGCAAGATGAACCTATAATATAATCACAGTTAGCTAAAAGCGGTTCAACTGGGAAGTTGTTTAAGATGCCCCCGTCAACAAACATCTGATTATCGATCATAATCGGTTTGAAAATTCCTGGAATACAACTTGATGCAAGAATGGCTCTAATTAATGGTCCTTTGGTGAAATAAGCTAAACTTCCTTCACTAAAATTAGTGGCACAAATAGTTAATGGAATCTTAAGATCTTCAATTTTATCATGCGGAAAATAATCCTTCAATATTTCCCTTGTGTTTTCGATATTGATTAAGCCAAGAGAGCCAATAGCAGGCCGTATAAAGCGTAGTAGTTTGGTCTTGATGAAAATGTTTAAGCCCTCTTCAGGGTCAATGCCAGCGGCGTAAAAAGCCCCGGCAATAGAGCCGGCACTTGTTCCACTAAT
Source organism: Pedobacter sp. (assembly GCA_035497275.1). Classification (GTDB taxonomy): domain Bacteria; phylum Bacteroidota; class Bacteroidia; order Sphingobacteriales; family Sphingobacteriaceae; genus Pedobacter. The sequence continues at coordinate 7,673 of DATJDT010000380.1, read as the reverse complement.
GTGGCTAAATTTAATGCCCGCATTCATAAATGCTTTTAGAATACCTAAATGCGCTATACCTCTAATTCCTCCACCGGATAATACAATACCAACTTTTGGTTTAGCCATAGTTTAATCGTTTAATTTTAGATTGCTTGAGTGTTAAATTGTTTCAAGCTTGTATTGGTTAATTGTTCAACTGTTGAAAGCTGTTACTCTTTTATCTTAGGTTTGTACTTTGATTTGGTGAGTATTTTCTGAGCGTCAGAATCAGCCATTAACTGCTGTAAAGTGATGGCAGGATTTTCTGCCATGTACTTTCTCACAATTTGCCAGCCAAGCCAAATCCCCAGTTTTGGAGCCGATTCTGTTTTGTCGCCTAAGCCTGCGGTAAACGGGCCATCGGTTAAATACATTTGAATTTTATGGATATCTGTTTGGTACAATAGGTCATTTTCCAATAGCACTCCCCATATATTTCCCTCAAAGTTCTGGCACCAAGCTAGTTGTCGGCCAGTATAACCAATTTTAACTGTATCACTTAAACTTTCAGGCAATACCTGATCCATAAAGTATAGAATTTTACCGTTGTAAATCATCTGTGATAGCAAAGTGTGGTCCTCATCGTTTGGCATAAATAGCTCTTGTCTCGCAAACTCTTCACTAATCCTAGGCACGATATAAATCGGTTCAAAGCGCCTTGATTGATATCTAGGGATGCTTTCTATCAAGGCCGGATAAAATTTACTATTTTTTCCCAGAAACATATCGAGTCCTATCCCCATGTAATTTTCGCCGATAGGAACCTGATAGGAGAAACCCGATAAAAAGGAGATGAAATGTGGGACCTGGGTTTTGGGATAATAATATTTAATGTATTTAAAAGTTTGAGTTAAATCTTTTTCTATAGCATTTAGGTTGGGGTAAACGCTATCTACCTCATGGTTTAAATCGGCATATGCCTGTCCTTTATATAATCCTTCGAGAACTTGTAAACTACTTAAGCTTGGATTTCCTACCATTCTGGTAGTGAAGTCATTGTAAAAATCGCCATACTTTTTAAGCAATAGCTGGTCTACAACGGCAAGATTTTTGTTCTTCTGCTGAGCAAGATCATGGTCGAACCTCTGTATTTTAATTTCCAGGTTGATATGGCTTACATCGGGTTTTTGATCTTGCTTGCAAGAAAAAATGGTAAGCGTACACACAAAGAATAGATAGATTCGGTAATGTTTTGCGTTATAGTTCATTAATAACAAATATAATCACAAGTAGATGAAAAGAAACTACATTCAAATGAAAACAATATTAATTGGAGCACTAATTATGCTTTTTACAATTCAGGGTAATGCACAAAACCAATCGGGACCATATTATGGCTTTAGGCTTGGCCTAACAGCGCATCCTACATTCGGTATTATAAAGGCTGAAGAAGGCAAGAGTAATGGCACTAATTTAGGGTTCTCCTACGGCTTAATGGGCGATTTTAATTTTGCAGAACATTACAGCTTCAATACCGGAATAACAGTTACTACCATCAATGGGAAGAGTACAGAAATTAATGCGATGCCATACCATGAGACCGTGAGCAGCACTGCACCAGTTGCATACGATCTAAAATACAAAATGCAGTATATCGAAATTCCTTTAGTGATTAAGCTTAAGACCTCAAAAATTGGCGCAATTAAATGGTTTGGTCAATTTGGTTTGTCGAATGATTTAAAGATTAAAGCAAGACAAGACGCCAAAAATGCAAATGGGATGTTAGCAGATGATGTTAATGCTGCAGATTGGACGAGGTTTTATAGAGCAGGGTTAATTATTGGCGGTGGCGGAGAGTTTGATCTTGACGAGCACACCAGCTTAATGGGAGGGATATCTTTTAACAATGGATTAACAAATATTACCAACTCAAAAAATATGGTTAGAAATCATTTTGTATCCTTAAATTTGGGAGTTTTCTTTTAATCGGGTGCACGAGCACCCAAATAACAATTCACGTATATCATGAAGATAGCGCTAGCACAATTAAATTATCACATCGGCAATTTTGATTATAACACAGCAAAGATAATCTCACATATTGGTAAAGCTAAAGAGTTGGGCGCCGATATTGTTGTGTTTGCCGAGTTGGCTATCTGTGGATATCCGCCACGTGATTTTTTGGAGTTTAGTGAATTTATCAATCTTTGTGAAAGCGCTGCTCAAGAGATAGCAAAGCATTGTGTAGGTATTGCGGCCATTGTTGGATTACCCATTAAAAATGATGTTTTAGAGGGAAAGGATTTATATAATGCCGCGTACTTTATGGCTGATGGAGAGGTGAAGACAATCACAAAAAAAGCATTACTGCCTACTTATGATGTTTTTGATGAATATCGTTACTTTGAACCAAATACAAGTTTTAAAACGATTGATTTTAAGGGAAAGAGAATTGCGCTAACCATTTGCGAAGACTTATGGAATATCAATGATAATCCATTATATGTTTCTTGCCCAATGGATGAGCTGATAAAGGAAAAACCAGATTTGATGATTAACATCGCTGCCTCTCCATTTAATTATAGGCATGATGAAGACCGGATCAAGATTTTATCCGATAATGCAAAGAAATATAAGTTGCCGTTATTTTATACTAATCAGGTAGGTGCTCAAACAGAGATTATTTTCGATGGAGGTTCACTTGTTTTTGATGAAGAAGGAAATGTGAAGGCGGAGATGATGTATTTTGAAGAAGATTTGCGGGTTTTTGACTTGAAGGATTTGGGCATAGAGCAAGGAGCTACTTCTCCTCGACCAAATGACATTGCTCAAATTCACGATGCGTTGATTTTGGGCATTAAAGATTATTTTCAAAAATCTGGTTTCACTAAAGCAGTTTTGGGCCTTTCGGGGGGCATAGATTCTGCAGTAGTTTGTGCATTAGCCTGCAGGGCACTTGGAGCCGAAAATGTGATGTCCGTTTTAATGCCATCTAAGTATTCGAGCGATCATTCAATTAAGGATGCCCTAGATCTGGTAAAGGCCATTGGTTGTAAACATGAAATCATCGAAATTGCACCTGCAGCAGACGCGTTTGATCAAGTAATGGCAAAACCCTTTGAAGGATTAGCTTTTAACTTAACTGAAGAAAATATTCAAGCACGTTGTAGAGGAATTATTTTAATGGCAATGTCTAATAAGTTTGGCTATATTTTATTGAATACCTCTAATAAGAGCGAATGTGCGGTAGGTTATGGTACTTTATATGGAGATATGTGCGGTGCTATTGGGGTTATTGGTGATGTATATAAAACTCAAATTTTTCAATTGGCAAGGTATATTAATAAAAATGGAGAAATTATTCCCGAGAATACGATCGTGAAGCCACCATCTGCCGAATTAAGACCAGACCAAAAAGATTCTGATTCATTACCAGATTATAGTATTTTAGACCAAATTCTTTTTCAGCATATTGAATTGCAGCAAGGATCAAAAGCCATTATTGGGCAAGGATTTGAAGAAAGTTTAGTGCAAAGAGTTTTAAAAATGGTTAATCTTGCCGAATTTAAGCGCTACCAAACCCCACCAATTTTGAGAGTATCGCCAAAGGCTTTTGGTATGGGTAGACGAATGCCTATCGTTGGTAAGTATATGGCTTAGTGGTTAATTTTTAACTGGACTATTCAATATCTTACTTCTTAGCGAATGAAATAGTAGGATCCCAATTCCCATCATAATTGAAATGTCTGCGAAATTAAAGACGCCTGTACTAAATAAACCAAAGTCCATGTGCAGAAAGTCGGTCACTGATCCAAACATTACGCGATCATATATATTACCTATGCCACCCCCTAATAAACATGATATGCCCAGTTGCATAAGCTCAGGTAAATCAGTTTGGGTAAGTAAGTAATATAAGCCGAAGCCCAAAACAAGGATAGGCATTAAACTTAATAATGTAAATCTTACAACTCCCGGTAAATTATCGCCCATGCTTAAAAATGCTCCAGTATTTTCAACCTTTGTTAGTGTTAAAACATTTTTTATGAGACTAATATTCTCGTGATAATCGACTTTTTGGCGCACTATAGTTTTTGAAACCTGATCACAACCCACATTTAAGGCAACTAAAAAAAGAAGTATGATTAATTTTATTATTTTTTTCTTCTTCATGATCTTTATTTCTTCACCCAGGTACGGTATGGAATAATCAAAGCTAACAATACGCCAACAATACAAAATAGCTTAGCTAATAAATCCCCATTATTAGTGTATACAGTAAGCGTATCATTTAAATTTATATCCTCTTTTAAGGCGGTGCTCGTCCACCATTTTGATTGCTTTACTACATCACCTCTTTGATTGATAAAACCGGAGATACCTGTATTTGCCGATCTAACCACCCACCGTCTATTTTCTATTGCCCTTAGTTTAGCATATAACATATGTTGATCTTTTCCGGAGGTATTTCCCCACCATCCATCGTTGGTAATTACCGCGATAAACTGTGCGCCATTTTTAACAGATTCGCCAATCCAACTACCCCAAATAGACTCGTAACAAATTACCGGAGCTACACCTATGCCACTATGAGCATAAAACACTTCGGGGTGATCTTGCCAACCCCAACTAGAAACACTACCGCCTAATTTTTTAAATACAGGTGCCAGAAAAGAAAAAACTTTCGGAAAAGGCATCTTCTCAGCTCCAGGCACTAACTTAGATTTATGGTAAAAATTAACTTCCGCTGAGTTTTCAATTTGCAAAGCTGAATTGAAATTATCATAAAAAATCCCTGACTTTGCTTCTTTTGCTGATACAGTTTCTTTAGTAGCGTATGTTTTGATACTTTCAATTCCCGTAATCAAGGTGCCGTTTTTATATCTGCTTAAAAATTGTTGTGCGGTTATAAAATCTGGGTGACTTCTAATTGCATCTTCTTCGGCATATACTGGCATAGCCGTTTCTGGCCAAATAAAATATTCGGTATTTACTTGTGCGGCAGAGTCTGACAAATGCATTAAAATTTGTAATTGTGTAGCTGGCGGAATTCCACCTAACTTTTGATAAGGATCGATATTTGGCTGCACAACCACCACATTTACTGGCAATGGTTTTTCTTTATAAGTAAAGTATTGGTAAAGCGAAAAGCCTATCGGTAATAGCACCACTAATAGAGCAGAAATAACTGGCTGGTAACTTTTGGAGTCTTTTTTAACTAAGGCCTTATAGCTTTCAAAAATTAAAATATTGCTTAGCAAAATCCACATAGATCCACCATAAACTCCGGTAAATTCATACCATTGTACGAGTTGATGCATCCCGGCAAATCCGTTTCCCAAGGTCATCCATGGAAAGGCAAAGTCCCAGCTTTGATGGAGATACTCCATCGCAATATAGAATGCGATTAATCCTAGGTAGGCAATCTTAACATTTACATAACTTTTTAACCGATAGTATAGCCAAAAAGCAAAGGTCATGAGTAAGGCTCCTAATCCGTATGGAATTAAAGAAACTAACAAGGATATAATACTTTCTAGAAAGTTAGTGCTTGCGCTATTAATAGCATTATACACCCAATAGATTGAAGCTGTATTCCAAACCAAGAAAGTTAAACCTGCAGTTAAAAAGATTTTTTTGCCTTTTCTTTTCCCTTCTATATTTTCGAGAGCAATGAATAAGGGCACTAAGCCAACAAGTAACAATGGTGCAAGCCAAATGTGTGGCGGCCATGCCAACCACATTAAAAGTGCGCTAAAAAGAGCAAGTAGATAATTTTTATATTTCATTTCTTAAAAACTAGCTAAAATTGCCGCTTTTTTATTTTCATATTCTTCAAGTGTGATAAGCTGCTTATCATATAAGGTTTTCAACTTTCTCAATTTCAAAGTCGTTTCATCTTCGGTTTCTTCTACAAATGATTGCTCGATTATCTGGGCTTCTTCAATTTCAAGATCTATATTTTTTTGAGGGGCCTGTGTATTTAACGATGTGAATTGTTCTAGTTGCTCGTTTGCAGCTTGATGTAGCTTTCTAGCTTGTGTTTTTGGTATAAATTCAGTCACAATATTTTCGCCGTGCTGCGGCACACAAATAAATTTAGAGCCAAAGAACTCTTCTTTAAAGGAAACTTCTTTTACGTTTTTCCAAGAAATGTCTTTAAAGTTCATGGTTAAACCTAAGTTGCCTGGTTCGCAATAAAAAATACGTTTATTACTTATGGCTATGCTATCAGGCAACAAATTTACAGCAGGTTTTTTTTGAACTGCTAAATAAATGATCTCTTCACCCGTGGTTAAAAGGTCGGTTAACTTTCCAATTACTTTTTCTACGGTCTTAACATCTTGCTCGTCACTTAAAAATTTATCTATGTTTATCATGTGCTATATTTTACTCCTTTTTCCTTCTTCTCTATTCCTTTATCCTTACTCTTTATTCCTCCCGCCACACAAATTACGAATTCTCCCTTTAATATATTGTTTTCAAAATGTGATTTTATTTCTAATAGGGTACCTCTAACAGTTTCTTCGTACATTTTAGTTAATTCTCGGCTCACAGAAGCCTGCCTATCTTCGCCTAAAAACTCAGCAAATTCTGCAAGCGTTTTAAGCAAACGATGTGGACTTTCGTAAAAAATCATTGTACGTTCTTCATTTGTTAATAGCTTTAATCGTGTTTGCCTTCCCTTTTTTACGGGTAAAAATCCCTCGAAAACAAATTGATCATTCGGTAATCCAGAATTTACTAATGCAGGCACAAAGGCCGTTGCACCAGGTAAACAATTTACTTCAATTTCATTTTTTAGAGCTTCACGGACTAGAAAAAAGCCCGGGTCAGAAATAGCAGGAGTACCTGCATCAGAAATCAATGCGACATTTTGCCCTTGTTTTAAAAATTTAATAACTTCAGATGTTGCCTTATGCTCATTGTGTTGATGATGCGAATAGGCCTTCTTATCTATGCCAAAATGCTTAAGCATAGGAGCGCTGGTTCGGGTATCTTCTGCCAAAATCACATCTACTTCTTTCAGTATACGAATTGCTCTAAAGGTCATGTCCTCTAAATTGCCAATTGGTGTAGGTACGAGGTATAGTTTTCCTGCTATCATGTTCAAATGTTGCTTCATGGCGAATGTGGATAAGCAATCTAATATGAAGAGATTGCTTTACTACGTTCGCAATGACGAGTTAAGTTATTATCTTTGTAAAAAAATAAAATAATGCTGCAAGTTAACTATATCCGCGAAAATAGAGAGAAAGTTTTAGAACGCCTCCAAGTGCGTAATTTTAAACAACCAGAGTTGATAGACCAAATCATCTCCATTGATGAAGAACGCCGTCAAACTCAAAATTCGCTGGATAATGTATCTGCTGCTGCAAATGCTGCCGCAAAGCAAATAGGAGAGTTGATGCGTAACGGTCAAAAGGAAGAAGCTGAAGCCATTAAAGCGAGTTCGGCTGGTCACAAAGAAAATATTAAAAATCTTTCTGAAAAGTTAACCGATCTTGAAGCAAGTCAGTTTAATTTGCTAGTTCAGCTACCTAATTTACCTCACGATTTAGTAAAAGCTGGAACTACACCAGAAGAAAATGAGATTGTTTTGGTTCATGGTGAACCCGCGCAATTACCAGCTGAGGCAAAACCACATTGGGAATTGGCGGCAAAATACGACATCATTGATTTTGAGCTCGGAGTTAAAATAACTGGAGCTG
>DATJDT010000379.1:0-5501 GCA_035497275.1 Pedobacter sp. | reverse complement strand
TTTGGCTCTATCAATCGCAATATTTTCAATATCATCTACCACTTGACAGCCGCCATAATAGCGCTTGCCCGGTAAACCTTCGGCATATTTATTAGTTAAAACAGAGCCTGCTGCTTCCATTACTTGTTTGCTTACGAAGTTTTCTGAGGCAATTAGTTCAAGACCATGCTCTTGTCTGTCTAATTCTTTATTGATTAAGTCAAAAATTAAGGTGTCTCTTTTCATTTTATTGGAATTGTATTTTCGGTAAAAATAGCGATTTTATCGGGAAATTTGATTACCACATCCCTATAAAATCCCTAAAATTTTCGTTTGTAATAATAGTCACTTTTGCATCATACGTTTTAGTAAAATTTTGGGGAATTTTTACCTTGGCTTTCGGATTCCACTTGAATTCAAAACCATTGATTATTCCATCCTTTTCTTCTAAATAATCGATTTCTTGTTGTTGCTTGGTTCGCCAGAAATATCGGTTGATGAACTGACGATGGTAATTATTCCTTTTTAATCGCTCTGTAATTAGGAAATTTTCCCATAGTGCACCAACATCATTTCTTAGTTCAATCGGATTGAAATTTTGAATCAATGCATTACGAACCCCATTATCATAGAAATAGATTTTTTGATTGGTTTTGATTTCATTGCGGAGATTTCTACTGAATGAAGTCAACGGATAAACTATATACGACAATGTCAATAAATGGATATAATTAGTGACCGTTTTTTTATCTACACCTGTTAATTGCGCTATTTCGTTATAACTTACTTCACTGCCTACCTGAAAAGCCAATGCTTGGAGAATTTTTTCCAACACTTCTGGTTTTTTAATATTTCCATAAACTAAAATGTCCTTAAACAGATAACTCTGCGTAAGCTCATTCAAAATGTCACGCTCCTCACCGGGATTGTTGATTACATCAGGATAAAAACCATAAATTAAACGATTTTCCAAGTCTCTTCGCGCATCAAGATAGCTTGTCGACTTTTCCAGTTCTTCATAAGATATTGGATATAAATTATATTCCCATTTTCTACCGGTCAATGATTCATTAGTATGATTTCGTAGTTCAAAAGCAGAGGATCCGCTCATCAATAACTGTACTGCTTTAAACTGGTCGTGAATAATCTTTGCAGTAAGTCCGATGTTTTCGATACGTTGGGCTTCGTCAATGAATACCAATTTTGAATTCCCGATGATAGCCTCGATTTCTTTGGTATTAGGAGAAGTTAATTTGGCTCTCACCAAAGGGTCATCACCATCCAGAAATAAGAAATCTTGATGTTCCAATACCTTTTTAAGCAATGTTGTTTTACCAATTTGTCGAGGTCCGGTAACAATAATAGTCTTGCCTTTAAATAGCCTTTCAGTAAGTGACTTTTCTATGGTTCTCTGTATCATACTTATGTTCCTAATCCCCAAAAGTAATGCTTTTTAGGGAATGCAATCCCCAAAAGTAATGCTTTTTAGGGAATATGTGAGAAATAATTTGAATTAGTTACCTTATTCATAGTTTGTTAGCTATTTTGAGACTTATTTTGTTGCTCCCCACCAAAAATTTGGAACGATTCTTCATAAAAGTATTAAACAAAATACCGTACTTTGTAATTGATTATTTTTTGATAAAATACTGCATGGAAGTTAAGACAGGTCCATTATTAGCTGCTATAAATTACCCGGCTGATTTAAAGAAGTTTAGTGAGGAAGATTTAGAGCAAATTTGCCAAGAATTACGCCAATACATCATTGATGTTGTAAGTGTAAATGGTGGGCATTTTGGCGCAAGCTTAGGGGTAGTAGAATTAACGGTGGCCTTACATTATGCGTTAAATACCCCATATGATAAATTAGTATGGGATGTAGGACACCAGGCATATGGTCACAAAATACTAACCGGAAGAAGAAGTCAATTTCATACCAACAGGATCATTAACGGCATTAGTGGTTTCCCGAAGATTGCTGAAAGTGAGTATGATACCTTTGGCGTAGGCCACTCTTCAACTTCCATCTCTGCCGCCCTTGGGATGGCCGTTGCCTCTCATTATAAAGGCGAAAAAGACCGTCAGCATGTTGCCGTAATTGGCGATGGTGCCATGACAGCCGGTTTAGCCTTCGAAGGACTAAACCATGCAGGGATAGAAAACTCTAACATATTGGTGATCTTGAACGACAATTGTATGTCTATCGATCCCAATGTTGGCGCACTAAAGGAATACTTAACAAGTATCACGATCTCGAAATCATATAACCGTTTTAGGGACGACGTATCGCATGTATTAAGTAAGCTATCTGCACTCGGACCGAATGCGCATAAATACGTTAAGAAAATAGAGAAAAGCATTAAAGGCACTTTACTGAAACAAAGCAATTTATTTGAAGCCTTAAACTTTAGGTATTTTGGTCCGGTTGATGGACATGATGTAAAGCGCTTAGCGGCTACAATTAAAGATTTATCGGCTATACCGGGACCAAAGCTATTACATTGTGTAACGGTAAAAGGTAAAGGTTTTGCCTTGGCAGAAAAAGATCAAACTAAATGGCATGCACCTGGTTTGTTCGATAAAATTACCGGTGAGATTAAGAAATCTGTTGTTGATAAACCACAGGCGCCGAAATACCAAGATGTATTTGGACATACGCTAGTGGAATTGGCAGAAGCCAATGATAAAATTGTAGGTATTACACCGGCAATGCCATCGGGATCATCGTTAAATATCATGATGAAAGCAATGCCAAATAGGGCATTCGACGTAGGCATTGCAGAGCAGCATGCGGTTACGTTTTCGGCAGGATTAGCGACGCAAGGCCTAGTGCCATTTTGCAATATCTATTCTAGCTTTATGCAAAGGGCATATGATCAGGTTATCCACGATGTGGCGATCCAAAACTTAAATGTAGTTTTTTGTTTGGATAGGGCAGGCTTAGCTGGTGCAGATGGGGCAACCCACCACGGTGCTTATGATATTGCCTATATGCGTTGCATTCCCAATATGATTGTGGCATCGCCAATGAATGAAGAGGAACTCAGGAACCTGATGTTTACGGCACAGCATGAAAACATGGGGCCTTTTACGATTCGTTATCCACGTGGCTCGGGAGTGATGCCAGATTGGAAACGACAATTTAAGAAATTAGCAGTGGGTACTGGTCGTAAAATAGCTGATGGAGAAGAAGTGGCGATCCTATCGATTGGCCATGTAGGGAATTTTGCTGTTGAAGCTTGTACAGCACTTAACACAGAAGGCATAAACCCCGCCCACTACGATATGCGTTTTGTGAAGCCATTGGATGCAAGTATACTTCATGAGGTTGGCAAGCGATATGCCCATGTAATTACCATTGAAGATGGTTGTGTGCAAGGTGGTATGGGAACTGCGATCTTAGAATTTATGGCCGATCATAATTATAAACCAAACGTGGTAAGGTTGGGTATTCCGGATGCTTTTATTGAGCATGGCGAACAACCAGAGCTATGGGATATTTGTGGTTATGATACCAAAGCGATTATTGCTGCGGTTAAGAAAATTGCTGTAGGAAGAACTACAAAGGTGATGGCTTCATAAACTAATGGAAAAAAATTCAAAAATATTTGTTGCAGGGCATAACGGTATGGTCGGCTCGGCAATTGTTAGAAAGCTAATTAAAGAAGGTTATAACAATATCATCACACGCAACTCGGCAGTATTAGATCTAAGAAACCAACAGGCAGTAGCAGACTTTTTTGCAATCGAAAAACCGGAATATGTTTTTTTAGCGGCTGCAAAAGTTGGTGGTATCATCGCCAACAATACTTATCGCGCTGATTTTTTATATGAAAACTTAGCTATCCAGAACAATGTAATCCACTACGCCTATGTAAATGGAGTTACGAAGTTAATGTTCTTGGGCTCGAGCTGTATTTACCCGAAATTAGCCCCACAACCCTTAAAGGAAGAGTATTTGTTAACGGGCCTGCTCGAAGAAACAAATGAGCCTTATGCCATCGCTAAGATTGCAGGGATTAAAATGTGCGATGCCTACCGTAGTCAGTATGGCTGTAATTTTATTTCGGTGATGCCTACTAATTTATACGGGTATAATGATAATTATCACCCTCAAAACTCGCATGTACTGCCTGCGCTGATCCGTAAATTTGACGAGGCAAAACGCAATGGCGATACAACGGTAAGTATTTGGGGCTCGGGATCGCCTAAAAGAGAGTTCCTATTTGCAGACGACCTAGCGGAAGCTTGCTATTTCCTCATGCAAACTTACAATGAGCCAAACCTCATTAATATCGGTACTGGGGAAGATTTAAGTATTAAACACTTAGCCCTATTAATTAAAGACGTTGTAGGTTTTGAAGGCGAACTGGTATTTGATGCTAGCAAACCGGATGGCACCCCCCGTAAGCTAATGGATGTTTCAAAACTGCACGGGCAAGGCTGGAAACATAAAGTTGAGCTGAAAGAAGGGCTTAAATTGGCCTATCAGGATTTTTTGAGCAAGCGTTCATCCTAAAAAAGGAAGGGTCGATAATTCATCAGAATATATCGACCCGTACCATCTAAATTAACGCTCTCGGGTATATAAACAAGAGCGGTGTTTAATTGTTTTAAAAAAGTTTAAATTATTTTATCATAGCGCTCACAGTCAAGGCTGAAATTGAGGTCGACGAGTTGGTTATAAAAAGTGAAGGGCCGATAACTCCTAAGAATTATCGACCCTTACCATCTAAATTAACGCTCTCGAATAAATAAACGTAAAAATGATGCCAAATGTTTTTAAAAGAGGTAATTATTTTAATTTTTTTCGTAACAACCTAATTCTGAGGGAAATAATCTTGTTTCGTTATTGAAATCTTTTTTTAGGTATAGGTTAAAATAGGGATCTGTACTTAAATTGCTTCCTTTATTTAGGGCAGCACTGTTTGCATTTAAGGTAAAATTATCAAAAAGAGGATGTACAAATAATGGGTCGGTATTTAAGAAATTGCCCGAGGTTAAATAAATTAATTCACTACTTTTTAACAGGTTGTTTTTTACGATGGCAGTTAAGGTGGTAGCCGAAGATTTTTTATCAACTACAAACTCATTGGTTAGATTTCCCCAAACGATATTATTTTGTATGTCTAATATAAGATGATCGTTTTGTGTACTGCTAATAAAATCTGAAAGATAGACAGCTGGGGTTTTACGTGCATAGTGTAAATTGAAGCCACCAAAGGTATTTTGTTTAAGGTTGTATTTCCCGCCACCAACGCCATACAGCAAATATTGGCCGCAATTATAAAACAGATTGTTGAAACCTGCAAGGGAAGTTTGATAGCCTAAAAAGCCTACTACTTCCATATTTTTAACGATGGTATTGGTGAGTAATAATTTTGGCTGATTATTAACTGACAAAGAATCGGAGGTAATACCGGCGATACCATTTTTAATGATGGCATAATTGATATGCGAGTTTTTACTTGTCGGATAAAAGTGTAGGCCATTCCATTGCCCCGGATCATCAGCGTAAAAAG
>DATJDT010000378.1:0-3515 GCA_035497275.1 Pedobacter sp. | reverse complement strand
CAGCACTTGTAGGTACAGCATCAAATACACCAGAACCATTAACAGTTTCGAAAATCATCTCTCTGTTATCTGACCAACCTGGGTAGTTAGCGATACGGATCGCATCATCAGCATTGATATCATAAGTAGTGATGATATCAAAGTTTTTGTAAGTTACTTTAGCAACTTGACCAAAAGTTTTTGTAACTTGAGTTACACCTTCAAAACCTCTAGTAATAGTATAAGTTCTCGCAGCATAAGCAACACCTAATGGCATTACGTTAGTTCCCCAAGTTCCATCAGCCAATTTAGGACCGTAGAAAGTTGAAGTGTTAGTATCAAAATAGAAATCACCAGCTACCGCGTTTGTAGGGTTAGCAGGAGTTGGAGCACCAGCACCAGCTAAAAACTTAGTACCAGCAGCACCTGTAGCACCTGTAGCACCAGTTGCACCTGTAGCACCAGTAGCGCCTGTAGCACCAACTAATGAAACACCTGCAGGCCATACACCACCAGCTTTAGGGCCATAAAGCATTTTAGAAGTAGGATCGAATGCATAGTCACCATCAGCACCACCTGTAGGAGCACCAGTAGTAGATAAAATTTTCGAACCTGGAGTACCAGCAACACCAGCAGCGCCTTGAGCACCAGTAGCACCTACAGCACCAGCAGGACCAGCAGGACCTGTAGCACCCGTTGGGCCAGCAGGACCTTGAGGACCTGTAGCACCGTCTTTCTTACAAGCGTTAAACGCAAGAAGAGAGCTCACCATCATTACAGTTAATAAAACTTTTCTCATAATCTTAGAGTTAATAAAATTTATTTTCTTTTTTTCTCGCTTACTCTTAGTACAGTTTTCAGCATTCCCTGTTGAACCAAAATAGTTCACGGTACGAATATACACTTAAAACAATAATTTAAAAAAAAATTTAATCTTTTTTAACATTATTGCTCTACAGATAAATGTTCGATACCACAAAAAATTTGTATCCGATGACAAATATCAACTTTAGTTTTAATATTACCAATTTTTTTTACTTTTTTTTATTTTTATCTGCCTGTAATACTAAACATTAGCTAGTTATTGCTCAACTATATATTATATGTATATATAAAGGTTACAAAATAAAAAGATGATCGTTAAGTCAAGTAATTTGAATCAAGCAGAATCGCCCGAAAGAGGCTAGCTCATCCGAATAACATTTAAAATAGATCGAGTATCTTCGAAATGCGTCCTTATAAACGATTTCCCGCTGGATCGGCTAAGGCCTTACGGATCGTAAATTCTATATATGCCTGGTCTCTTTTTACCAAACTCATAAGCTGCTGCACTAATTGATCTTCCTGACCAGGAACAAAAGAAAGTTCTACCTGCGCTAAATCACGGTATTTTCTTAAAAACTTGATTTTAACTCTTTCCCAAGCGTCTGGAGTAAGGGTGAAATTTGCCATTGTTTAATATATAATAGACAAAAGTAAGAAATTTTAGCAAAAAAAAAGGCTGTAGCATCTTTTAATGCTACAGCCCCCAATTATCAGCTATTACTTACCAACCAGTTGTCTGACTTAATTTAAATCCTTTTTGTTGATATTCTACAATCTGTGTCTGTCCAACAGGTGATAAATACGACTTATCAGTAAAGGCATTTCTATTAACACCTCCAAGAACTACCCAAAAACCTACCATATCAGCGCCGTTTGTTCCATTATAGGCAACAATGGTACCGTCCATTTTTTTAACTTTTACCTTGCCTATGTTAGCTGTAGTTAAAAACAATGGGATTTGGTTCTTCACATCAACCCACGGACCTAATAAGGCATCGGTATTAGCGCTAAAATCCATGTAATTTAGTTTCTTCCAACGTTTAATATCTAGCAAACGTGTGTGCTCAAAAACAAACTCCATTCGTCTCTCGCGGCGAATCTCCCAAATTAAATCAGGAACATCTGCATCACGCGAAGGATCTACAGGAATTGCACCTAACATTAAAGGTGCTGTTTTCTTTACACCTTTCGCAATGGCAGCCGCATCTAATGGCCTGTTACGAATAGCGTTGATTGATTTATCCAAATCAGCTTGTGAAACAGCTGCACCGCCCATGTATTGAGCTAATACCGCTTTTGCCTCAATCCAGTTAAGCACTACCTCTGCTAAGCGCATTACAGGCGCATCGCTAGTATTGGTGCTACTTCCCCATACTGGAGGATAAGGTTTGCCAATATAAGTTATGGCTTCTCTTGAGGCAAATTTATAGCCATATAGCAAAGTTGCAGATGCATCATTAGGCACGTCCATAAAGGAAGCCTCAAAACGAGGATCGCGTGTTTTCGCCAGATCAGCAAATGTAAATGTGCCTGCATTGGCTACACCCGAGTTTTGCCAAACCTTACCATCATTTACAATAAAAGATTTTACCAAGGCTAGGTTAGCATCAACTCCTACAACTTCTGTTCCATTTGAATAAGAACCAATAGAGTGCATTACAGACAATGCCGCATCGTACACACGGTACATTAATACTTCTGGATGTCCAACTAAGCTCTCAGAGGTAAACAACGACTTGAAGTCTTTTGAAAAATTAAACTTCCCATTAGTGTTCATCACTACTTCTGCTGCCTGTACAGCAAGCTCAAGATATTTTTTAGCTCTGGCCGCATCTAACCCATGGTAATGTTGGTAAGTTCCCTCGAACAACATAAACCTTGAAATAAATCCAGCAGCAATATATCTGTTCAAAACATTGGTACCATCGTTTTCGCGCATATTCGTTAATACGTATTTGAAATCGTCGTACACTTTATCCATTACGACACCGCGGTTGTCGCGGTCTTTAAACAACTCTGGCAATTCGTTGTCTTTCAACTCACGATCAAAATAAGGCACATCACCAAATACACTTACTAAACGGCTATATTCAAAACCTCTGTAAAAACGGGCAACTGCCGTCCAATGGTTATAGGCTTCTGCCGAAATATTTGGCTTCGTTACGTTATTGATACGATCAAGAAAGATATTGGCTTTCCTAACCCATGCAAAATCCCAAGTCGGCCCTGCATAACTTCCCATCCATGCTGCAGATTCGGATACTGAACCCCTAGAACTAGGTATGTTACTTTCAAAGGACGATTGCACATTTTTACTTGTTAAATCATCAGAAAAGGTATAACCTCTTACCGGCGTATAATCTACCGTAAATGAACTGTTATATCCTACAAAATAATTTGTATAAAAACTATTTCCGTACAATCGGAGGTCACTTTCGTTTCTCCAGAAATTGGCATCTACATAAGTGGTTAATGGCGGTCTGTCTAATATGTCCTTATTACAAGAGACAAATAAAAGCGTTGCCGCGGCGAGACTATATATATATTTAAAATATTTCATCTTTTTACTTTTTAAAAATTTAATTGAACTCCAAATGAAACGCTTTTGAAACTAGGCACACCTTCCCCAGTACGGCCTGAGTTGTAATTACTAGAATTCCACATTGAATATCCATTAATTACCTCTGGATCTACAGGAAGCCCATTTAGGT
>DATJDT010000377.1:0-2191 GCA_035497275.1 Pedobacter sp. | reverse complement strand
GCAGACATTCGGGTGTTTTTAGGAAGATTATATACTTGGAGCAAAAAACCTGATAGTGCAAGGATAGAGTTTAATACAATTATAGCTAAACAACCTAGTTATGAAGATGCTTATATCGCATTAGGCAATTTAGAGTTTTGGAATAACGACACAAAAAAGGCCATCCAAGTAGTTAACAGCGGATTAACAAATATTCCCAATTCAGAAGCACTTTTATTACTTAAAGCTAAATTTTTAGCAGATTTAAATGAGTGGGAAAATGCAGAGACAATTGTTAACCAAGTGATAAAAAATAATCCTCAGCAAACCGAAGCAAGAGCATTAGCAACCAGGATCAGAGAAAATAGCGCATTAAATAAGCTGGGTATAAATTACGATTATATTTATTTTGACAAACAATTTGACGACCCTTGGCATCTCCTAAGTGTAGATTATGGGCGACAAACCAAAATTGGTTCTATCATTGGCAGGGTTAACTATGCCAATAGATTTAACAGCAACGGTGTACAGTTCGAAGTTGATTCTTATCCTCATTTAGCACGGAACATTCAAGCCTATGTAAATGTTGGCTATTCTCCAGACATGGGAATTTTCCCAAAATATAGAGCCGGATTCTCATTATATGCGAGTTTACCTTTAAGTTTTGAATTAGAAGCTGGTTTTCGTTTTTTACGTTCCAACGACAACACATGGATCTATACAGCTTCGGTTGGTAAATACTATCAAGATTTTTGGTTTAATTTGCGCACATTCCTTACTCCATCAACCAATTCCTTATCGCAATCTTTTATTTTACAAACACGCTATTATTTTGGCGGCGCAGATGACTACTTAAACTTAAGTTTAAGTAGCGGACTATCGCCCGATGAGCAGCGAAATAGCGTCCTCATAAACAGTTCCAATTACAAACTAAAATCAAAAGGTTTAACGCTTGGTTATCGAAAATTGTTCAGAACATTTAATATAATCAGTTTTAAAGCTGGAATTGAGAATCAAGAATATCTTAAAGACACCAAAGGAAATCAGCTAATACTCGGTTTGGGGTATATTAGAAGGTTTTAAAATTAGCGATATGAATTATAAAAAAACAAAAATCATATTTGGGCTAATTTTATCGCTACCAATTTTAATGCTCCTCTGTTGGTATCTTACCCCTCGTGAGAAACTAGTAATTGCAATAGTAGACAAAACAGTGCTCGATCAAAAAGGGCAAGAACATATCTCTTTAAACTGGATTTTAAACCATCATAAATATACAAAGAACAACATTGAAGGCTATAAAATAGCAAGAGATTATTATGGTTTCTTCCCAAAAAGTAATGAGCAATTTCGAATTAGAGGCTTAGAGAGATTTTCGACAGCACAAATAGCAAAGTTAAGTGATGATGCCGACCTTGCTTATTTTACCGATACCTATGGTATTTACAATAAAGAATGGTATCAGCAAAAAAATGACCACAGAAGCTCAGGTATATTATATGGCGGACTTAGCAACCGAGATCTAGAATTCATAAAATTGATGAAAGCAAAGAAAAAGCTGATCATTACCGAATTTAATACAATTGGTTCACCAACCGCTCCCGAAATCCGCCATCAATTTGAAGGATTGTTTGGAATGAAATGGACCGGTTGGACTGCCAGGTATTTTAATAGCTTAGATACCAATATCAATAAGGAATTACCAGTATGGATGATTAAAAATTACAAAGCCGTCAATCATAATAGGTGGCCATTCAAAAAATCGGGTATCGTATTTGTTAGTGATAGCGACCAATTGGTAATTCTAGAAGACTCGACCCATCTTACCAATTCAATGCCTTATATACTTAGTACAACTAGTGCACAAAAGAAATTCGGTATCCCAGAGAAAATCAAATATCCTTTTTGGTTCGACGTAATTATACCAAATGAGCGAATAAATACTATTGATGCGAAGTTCAGCTTAAGCCTTAATCCAAAGGGGATGGCAGCATTAAAGAAATTTGGCATCCCTGCCTCATTCCCAGCAGTACTGAGACAAAAGAGTGACCAGGCGAAGTTCTATTACTTTTCTGGTGATTTTTGCGACAATCCAATCTCTTTAACAACATCTTATTTTAAAGGTATTTCTTTCTTTAAATTCTTATTTTATAATACAGAAGATCCAATGGAAAGAAATAGCTTTTTTTGGAATTTCTACAAGCCTCTTATT
>DATJDT010000376.1:0-2480 GCA_035497275.1 Pedobacter sp. | reverse complement strand
TCGGTATACAGCAGTATTGAACAAAAAATTAACCGATTAAGCTACCAAGCAGGGCTACGTTACGAAAACACAAATTACACTGGCAATCAATTAGGAAATGCTTCACAACCTGGAAGTAAATTCTCTAAACATTATCAAAATTTATTCCCCTCTGGCTACATTACTTATGAGCTTGACTCGGCCAACTCCCTTTCATTTACAACAGGACGTAGAATTGACCGGCCAGCTTATCAGAAATTAAATCCCTTTGTTTTCATTATCAATAAATATACCTATCAAAGAGGAAATCCATTTTTCTTACCGCAACATACCTGGAATTTCGAGCTTAGTCACTCATACAAACAATACCTAACTACAGCTATTTCTTATAGTAGCATCAAAAATTATTTTTCTCAATTATTCTTATCCGAAGGAAATGACATTTTAGTTTATACAGAAGGAAATGTAGGCCAAATGCATAATCTAGGACTTTATGTAACCTTACAGGTAGCTCCTTTTAAATGGTGGTCGTTAACTGCACAAAGCAATTTCAATTATAAAAAATTGAGTGGTTACCAGAATGTCGATTATAAATCATCCGTAAAACAGCTACATACAACGATGAATAATCAATTTCGAATTAATCCTACGTTAAATGCAGAAATATCGGGATTTTATACTACACAAGCCCGTAATGATTTACAAGAGCTCCTATCTCCAACAGGCCAGGTTTCTGCCGGTATTGTAAAAACAATTTTAAAAGGAAAAGGAAGCTTACGATTAACTGCAAGAGATATCTTTTACACCCAATCTATGGAGGGCATAACGGATTTTCCAGGCGCAAACGAATATTTTATTCTGTGGAGAGATACGCAAATAGTTAATATTGGGTTTAATTATCGTTTCGGCAAACCATTAAAAGCGGCTAAACGTTCTGCCGGTGGCGCGGCCGATGAGATTAATAGGGCCGGGACATAATTAGTCTCTAGCCACCCTAGTAGTAAAACGGCAATTTTTTCAGATATTTAGCGGGTAAATAAAAAGACATTACCTATGGCCCGCATCTTAGCTTTTGATTATGGCACCAAACGGATAGGCGTAGCGGTAACCGATCCCTTGCAAATTATTGCAACGGGATTAGACACCATACATCCTAAAGATATAATTGAATACCTAAAAAAGTATCTTTTAATAGAGGAGGTTGAAGCCTTTGTAATTGGTGATCCCAAACAAATGAATGGAACACCCTCAGAATCAGCACAACATGTGAAAGGGTTTGCTACGTTACTAAAAAAATCCTTTCCATCAATTCCGCACTATTGGATTGATGAACGCTTTACTTCGAAACTAGCTCAACAAGCTATTATGAATAGCGGGTTAAAAAAAACTGATCGAAGAGATAAAGAAAGGGTAGATACCATAGCGGCCACCATCATTTTGCAATACTTTATGGAAGGTCGCTAATTTTACAAAAAACAATAACTTCATTAAAAAAACCGTTTATAACCACAATGATTAGTGATGAACTGCAAGATTTATTAGTAAAGTACTGCGAACCAGAAGATAAGCTATTACAACACATTGATAGGGAAACTCAGTTAAAAGTGTTAATGCCACGCATGCTGAGTGGCCACTACCAAGGAAGGGTATTAAGCATGCTCAGCAAAATGAATCGACCAAGAAGGATTCTAGAAATCGGAACATTTACAGGTTATGCAACTTTGTGTCTTGCGGAAGGTTTAACCGATGACGGTCTTATTTACACCCTCGATATTAATGAAGAACTAGAAGATTTAGTAAGGGCTAATTTTGCAAAATCATCTTTGAACACAAAGATCAACTATATGATAGGAGATGCTCAGCATAGCCTAAAAAGCTTAAGGGAAGAAATCTTTGACTTGGTTTTTATCGACGCTGATAAAAAAAATAATGGCACCTATTATGATTTGGTTTTTGAACAAGTAAGACCTGGCGGACTTATTATCGTGGATAACGTACTTTGGAGTGGAAAAATTTTAAGTAAAGCTCAAGATAAAGATACCAAAAACATTAGTACTTTTAATGATCAGATTGCGGCCGATAAAAGAGTAGAAAAATTAATTCTTCCAGTTCGGGATGGGCTTTTTGTAATTCGAAAAAATGATTAACTGTTTAATAAACAGGAAATGAAAAAAATATTACTTCTTCTTTTGTTTACTTTTAGCTTTTTTTTCGTTAAGGCTCAAACAACACAAGATTACATTTTAGCTAATGTAAACCACGCACAATACCTAATGCAAAAATATCAATTACCGGCTAGCATTATTTTGGGTGTTGCTATTCATGAATCAGCGGCAGGTAGGAGTAAAATTGCTAGGTATTTAAATAATCATTTCGGTGTTAAAGGCACAAACAGTAATTCCGAGATTCAATCTTCGTATCGTGATTATCCCTCGGTCGACTCGTCATACAGCCATTTCGTTTCCTTTTTGCAAAGCAGGGATTACTTTAACATATTATTT
>DATJDT010000375.1:0-5204 GCA_035497275.1 Pedobacter sp. | reverse complement strand
GGGCCAGAGAAAACAACATGCTCACCATAAGCAATTTTTTGTGCTGCCAATGCCAGGCGTTTCCCTACAGCTAATTTATTTCGGGGGTGAAGATCATCTTTTTCGCCTACATCATGTGTAACTACCATTGCTGTATAGGGTATTTTTAAGGCCTTGGTTTGCGCTTCACGCAATAAGGCCCAATGGCTAATGGCAGGTTCAATGCCAGTAGCAGAATAGTTGGGCAATTGTACATATAGAAACGGTAAATCTGCTTGCTGCCAATCTTTTCGCCAAACATTAATTAAGGAGCCCAATAAACCATGGTACTCTTCAGGTTTTGGAATATTGCTTTCTCCCTGATACCATAAGATTCCTTTTATTCGGTAATTAGCCAATGGCTTAATCATTGCGTAGTAGTAGGCGGTAGGACTATGGAGCGATAATCCATTGCCTTTTGGTAAAAGCTCTTTCTTTATTCCAAATTTAAATTTCCAGGGATTGGTTAGGGCAACAGAATCATGCTCAAATTTAACCTGATACTTATTTTTAGGGTTAAAGCTAATTCCTGTGGTGGGACTGGTAAGTCTGATGGTGATATTATTCTCACCTGCTTTTAATAAACCAGCTTCGATTATATAATTGCGATCGGTATAACTGCTATTGATGCTGCCTATTTTTTGTCCGTTTACATAGGTTTCATCTTCTGTAAGCATCATTCCCAAAGCTAATTTTGCAGCTTTTCCCGCTAAATGCTCAGGAATATTTACAGTGGTTTTAAACCACATAGCACCATAGATGGGGAGCTTAATCTGTTGGTCAAATTTAGCTAGGTCAGTAATTTTCTCCCAACCAACTTCAGTCGTGTCAGTGTTTAAATACCACTTTCGAATGATGCCTAAATCTTCTTCCTTAATTGATCTATACCAGGCTTCAGTCTTTAGTTGATGTGTTTTAAGTATTTGCAAGACTAGAGCCGTATCTTTTAGTTTTTGCGCAATCTGGTCATATGCCGGCAAATCTTTAAGTGATTCGCTATTTACCCAAGATTGGATTGGCGTGCCCCCCACACTTGAATTGATAATGCCTATGGGTACTTTATATTTTTGATATAACTCTTTTGCAAAAAAGTAAGCCAAAGCCGAAAAGTCTAATACTGTTTGAGGGTTCACTGCCACCCAGCCTTTATCGCTAGCTACATCGGCTATAGGGTTAAATGCCATAGCTCTTTTAACCGTAAACTGTCTAATTTGTGGGTAATTGCTATTTTCTATTATTTGAGGATAAGTTGCCTTGATATTGGGCCTGCTCATTAAGGCTTCCATATTAGATTGACCTGAACATAGCCATACATCGCCTATTAATAGATCATGCAGCTCAATTTGGTTGATCTGCATTTTATAAGGGCCGCCAGCTTGTTGTGGTTCAATAATGATAGCCCATTCCTTACTAGCCCCTGTTTTTGTACGATATGTTTTATGCTTAAAAGTTAAAGTTACTTCTTCACCAACATTAGCCCAGCCCCAAATTTTTAAAGGTTCATTTCTTTGCATTACCATGCCGTTGCTCACCAGTTGTGGAAGTTTAACTTCGGCCCCTGCGGTCATTGCCAACACCAGCCAACCGATGATACAATATGCTATTTTCATGATTAGGTTATAAATGGTTTGATTTGGCCAAGTTAAGAAAAAATATATATAAGTTATCGTACACGAACGATATATTTTGCTTTAACTGGGCCATCAAAATCCACACCTCAATGAATGGGAATTTATCAACAGTAAAATGGGTAAGCCATACATATTTTCTTCCTAAGACGCACTAGGTATCTTTCTCGTACCAGCTGGATAAAGTGTTCTTAATTAATACAGGGTCTAAACAGGGTTCAGTCAGGGTTTGGTCAGGGTTGTGACAATTGGTACCTGAAGAAAGCCTGACTAGACCCTATATTAATTTTTATTAAAACTTGACGCAATAGTTAATTATGTATAACTTTAGTACAAAGCTGGTATAGAGATACTTACTAGTCTAACCTATTATTCACTTAACTTGAAGTATTATGGCAATTGTTACTGGAGGTATAAATGGTCCTTTTAAGGGTAAAGTAGGCAGTATTATCGGCTACCAGCTCAACGGACAAAACATCATCAAGGGCTTGCCTCGAAAAAGTGCAAAAAATAAGCGTGGATCTGTGGCACAGAAAGCAAGCCGCTCCAAGTTCACTAAAATACAACGATTTCTAAAGCCCATCCTTCCTTTTATACAGGTTGGCTTTAATATGGAAGGTCGTTCGAGACAACTATCGGCTCATAATGCTGCAAAATCTTACAATTTGTTAAATGCTTTTACTGTTGAAGGAGAACTGGACTACAGCAAAGTGCTGGTTGCCCATGGCAATTTACCGAGCCCGCTAAGCGTGCAGACAGCAACAGATGATGTTGGAATACATTTTAGCTGGACAAATAACGCAGACAGTAATGGTATCTACAGAGATGATCAAGTGATGCTGCTTGTGTACAATGTAAAAGAGGGGTTTAGTTATTTCATGCTAAGCGGTGCAAGACGAAAAGCTGAGCGAGAAACCTTTGAAATGTGGGAGGGCAACAAAGGGAAGAAATTTCACACATGGATTGCGTTCATTTCTGACGATAGGCAACAGATTTCGATGAGTACCTATACAGGGGAAGTAGTTCGAAGTTGAGTGGTATTGCTAAAAGACTGCCTATATTAGGTAAATTATGAGTTAAGATAATAGCGATGGCTATATACCTTTAAGAATTATTTTTTACACAAAATTTAATTCTATGTTATTCAACTCATTTCTCTTGATGCTTGTTTCTCTTATTTTAGGCAACCATGAAGACCCTATTAAAAAGAAAACCGAAAAAGAAGCTTATATTCCAGCAAAGGTTTGGCGTGTGCCCGATAACAATGATTATACCAACAACGACAGTGAGTATAGCTATCAACGTAAAGTAGAATCAGCGAATATCGTTATTTTCTGGGCTAAGGAATTTGGAAATGATCCAACACAAAATACAGACGCAAATAAGCGTTTCGATCCAAATACGGCTATTAAAGAATGCGAAAGATTTTACGATTACTATGTGAACGATTTAAAGTTGGTGCAGAAAGGAAAATCACTAACCGATAAATACAAAATCTTGTTCTACGTAATTGGTGGGACAGAGCAAACCGCTTTTGGTGGTGGTGCAGAAAATAAGGTAGGCATTTTATGGACACCGGCAGTACGCATGAATAAAATGCCTTATGGTGCATTGGCGCATGAATTGGGGCACTCATTTCAGTATTTGGCGAGCGCCGATAATGGAACGGGCTTAAGAGGAGCAATCATGGAGATGTCGGCCCAGTACATGTTATGGCAGGTATATCCAGAATGGATGACTTTTGAAAATTACCACTTAGTAAACCTAATGAAGAAAACACACTATGCATTTCTTCATCCAATTAACATGTATCATACACCATATGTGATCGAATACTGGTCTAATAAGCACGGAATTGAGTTTTTTGGTAAGCTACTTCGCGAAGTTAAAAAAGGTGAAGATCCGGTAATGGTTTATAAAAGGATTACGAATATTAGTCAGGAGCAATTTAACGATGAGATTTTTGATGCCAATCGCAGATTTATAACCTGGGATATGAAAAGGATTGAAAAGGTGGCAAGCAAATATGCAAATCAGCATGTTAGCAAATTAACCGCTGTTAACGATGGTTGGTATCAGATTGCAGCTAGTAATTGTCCCCAAAACTATGGTTATAACGGCATTAAATTACAAGTGCCAGCTGGGGGCACAACCATCACACTCAACTTTAAAGGTATTGCAGGTGCTGAGGGTTTTCGATCGATAAAAACTGATAAAGCTGGCTGGCGCTATGGTTTTGTTGCTGTAAAAGAAAATGGTAAGCGAACTTATAGCGAGACCTATAGCGATCCAAATGGTACGGCTA
This sequence comes from Pedobacter sp., assembly GCA_035497275.1. GTDB lineage: Bacteria > Bacteroidota > Bacteroidia > Sphingobacteriales > Sphingobacteriaceae > Pedobacter. The sequence goes on along the minus strand of DATJDT010000375.1, from coordinate 1,253 downwards.
CTTTTAAAGTGCCAAGCGGAACAACCTTTTTATGGTTGGTAGTAAGCGGTGCACCAAAAGAACATTGGGAGGTTTCGGGCAAGGACGAGAATAACGAACAGTGGCCATATCAAATAAAACTAACAGGTACTAGCTTAGATCCCGCTGTGATCAACTAATTACTCGAAAATAATAATTGCAGATAATAATTGCATATTTATAAGAGAAATTGGTTAATATTAGCTTAGTCGAGCTTTTAGTTAACTTTTACTTTTGCTAAACACAAAAATTACTATTAATCACGAATAATTACAAGAAGAGATGAGTATTAAATGGACTGGGGTTTTCCCTGCGGTTACCACAAAGTTTACCGCTAATGATGAGCTTGATTTGGTTACTTTCGATATCAATATTGAAGCGCAGCTGGAAGCTGGTGCCGAAGGTATTATTTTAGGTGGCTCACTAGGAGAAGCTAGCGTATTGAGTGATGAAGAAAAATTCACCTTGCTATCACATACCTTAAAAACAGTAAACGGGAGAGTACCAGTATTATTAAATATTGCGGAACCAACAACTAAAAAAGCTGTTGCAGCTGCAAAAAAAGCAGAGGAATTAGGTGCAAATGGGTTAATGCTATTACCGCCAATGCGTTATTATTCTGATTTTGATGAAACTGTTGCTTTTTTTGAGGCAGTTGCTGAAAGTACACCCTTGCCAATAATGATCTATAACAATCCTGTTGATTACAAGATTGAGGTGACTTTGGATATGTTTGAAGTTTTAGCAAAACACGCTAATATTCAAGCAATCAAAGAATCGACAAGAGATATTTCAAATGTTACGAGACTGTTTAACCGTTTTGGTGAAAGATTTAAGATCTTTACTGGTGTAGATCCTTTAGCGATGGAAAGTTTGGTAATGGGCGCACATGGATGGGTTGCAGGTCTAGTTGACGCATTTCCTAAGAAACAGTGGCAATTTTTAGACTAGTAAAAGAAAATCGCATTCAGGAAGCATTGACTATTTATCGTTGGTTTTTACCTGTTTTGGAATTGGATATCCATCCAAAATTAGTACAGTATATTAAACTTGCTGAAGTAGCTACAGGAATTGGAACAGAAACTGTGAGGGCACCTCGTTTGCCACTCAAAGGTGAGGAAAGAGAACGCGTACTTAAAACTATCAATGATGCTTTAGCGAACAGACCAGAATTGCCTGCTGGAAGCTGGGGAAAATAACAAAAGTTCGTCATTGCGAGGCACGAAGCAATCTTA
>DATJDT010000374.1:0-3157 GCA_035497275.1 Pedobacter sp. | reverse complement strand
TTTAAAACAAGGTTATATTAAAGGAATGGCTAAAGGAGTAACAGCCGAAACCAGAGCTGATTTAGCCAAAAAGTTTGGTGAGCAAGTTGGCGAAAAAGAATTCATTATTATTATCTCACTCTTTACCGATGCCGAAAAAGAGGCAAACGAAAGAAAGAGGGTTTTAAGTCCTGCAAAAAAAGATAGTGTTAAACTAGAGAGCGAATATTTTTTAAAGGTAAATGATCCTGCGCCAAACTTTTCTGTAAAAATGATAGATGGCAAGACAATCAAACTTTCTGAGCTTAAAGAACAAGTTGTACTGATCAATTTTTGGGCTACTTGGTGCGCGCCCTGCATCATGGAGTTCTACGATTTCCCTGGCAAAATCATTAAGCCTTTTAAAGATAGCAAATTTGTGCTCCTACCCATTTCAATAAGTGAGGGAAAAGAAATAGTAGCCACAAAAATGGCAAAGCTAAAGAAAGACGGCGTTAATTTTAACGTAGGTATAGATCCCGATTCAGCTATTTGGAACCGCTATGCCAAAGGCTCCATCCCTAAGAGTTTTTTAATTGATAAAAATGGAATAGTCCGTTATATGTCGACAGGGAACAACGAAGATGGTTTAGACAAATTGGCTGAAATCATTAAACAACTACTTACCGAATAACGAAAGTAGTTGTTTAAAAAATCAATCAATACAGTACCAGCATTCTCATTTTTCGTTCTTGCTTTTCAATTTTAAGACCCAATGAGGCAATTGATTTTAAAATCTCCGATTGCGAACGCATTTCTAATACCGTCTTAATATCAAACTTTCCTTTCAAATTGGTTTCATCAACAACTGGAAGCGGGAGTTCATTGCTCAAGTAATCATTGGCAAAATCGCTGATCGTAACAGCTGTTCCATCATAGCCCCGACCACTAAAGCCATAGCTCGTTTTTTGATCAGACAATGGCAGTACAAAATTCTCATTGGTAATTACATATACCGGAATAGTTTGGTAAATGATCTTTCCTTTAACTGGCAGCACTGCATTTAATTTTCGCTGAAAGATTGTATATAAGCTATCTTTATCTTGTGGACTAACAAGTATATCTACACAATAACGCTGACTTTTGTCTTGATAATTGTTTACACTTTTCTCATCAACCTCATAGATAATTTGCTTAGTAGAAACAATGTTAAAAGCCGTTTTATACAAGTTTGTTATCCCAGTATTCACAAAGTTAAGCCTTCTGCCGGCATATGGACTTTTACCTGCAAAGGTTCTCGACATACCTTCTTGGCCAATCATGTAGCTTCGAACAGTAAAATTTGTCGTTAAAGTAGAGTCAACATTGAATAGATCTGCAGCAGCAGAAACAGGCTTCTCCTTTACGTCTGCATCTGATTTAATTTTTTCTCCTTTGTATAAACTATCTAACAACCCTTGTGTAATCGAATGTGTTTTAACCAAGGCAACAATCTCTTTCTTCTTATTTATAATTGCACTATGACTTACAGAAGCAAAATTAAACAACTGATACAATAAGTAGCTAGTATCGCTAGCCAACCAAATTGTTGTGGGCTTACCTTTAAGATATTTTTGAAGTTTTGCTGTCGGATCATCTGAGATGGCAATCACTTGAATCTTGCTTGCATTTGACCGTTGCAATTTAGCAAGTGCATCCATTTCGGGAATGCATGGACTGCACCATGTACCCCAAAAATTAAGGATATAGAATTTATCACCTTTCTGTAGGTTGAGGTTTACGCTAGCAAGAGGAGAATTAATAACATTTGTGATGGGAATAGCGGGAAATTGATCTCCAGGTTTAAGAACGAGGCCCTGGCTGAACCCCATTAGCGGAAGCATCAAGAATGCAAAGATTAAAGTTAGTTTCATTATCATTTTTGTTTATTAGCAAAATTGGACAATGTTTAGCTAAGCGATAGTTAAAATTTGGTTATCGAATGTTATATTATGTTAACGGAAACAACAAACCTGCTTTATTTACTAAATTTGATTGTGCAAAAAAACAGCTTTCTACTTACTATTCTATGCTTAATTGCAATGATCATCCTTTTAGGCCTACAAGGATATTGGATAAGCAAGTATTACATACTTACGAAAAAAAACTTTGCAACCGAGGTAAATCTGGCATTTGAAGACGCCTTAAAAAAAGAATTTAGTAATCGCGCCGATACGATTGAAAAAATCCTTATCAAAAAATTATTAGACACCAATTTCTTTTCACTTACGAGTAAATTTAACAAAAAAGATAAGCGCATAATATACACCCTCGCTAGTACCATAGATAAATCAGATAAATTTAGCAGTTCTTTTTCATTATCCGATCTCAACGTCCAAATTGGAAAAGATGATACCCTTATTAGAAAGAAAATCGCAACTAGCTTCGCTAATCTCTTAAGAAACGAGGATCTTGAAAATCATATCATCTATTACAGAACCCAGCAGTTAGGGGATTTTATGGTCGAAATTACCCATAAAATGCAATTTGACACTGCCTACCTACGCCCCATTTTAAATAAATATTTAGCAGACCGATCTATCTACGTGAACTATCAGTTTTATACCAAAGACAAAGATAGCACTACCAACAAGAGCAACTTTAATCCTGCATTACTCCAAAAATACCCAGTAATTACCAGAGCGCTTCCCACCTATCGCAACAAACCCGGACAAAATTATGTCAGAGTAATGTTTAGAGATCCTTATCCATATATACTGGCAAATATGTGGTTCATTCTACTCTCATCTATGGTACTTGTTATTCTTATTGCTTTTTGTCTAAGTTATTTGCTTCGAAGTTTAAAGAATGAAAAGAAACTAGCCTTGATAAAAAATGATTTCATTAGTAACATTACCCACGAGTTTAAAACTCCAATTGCGACTGCCATGCTTGCCATTGACGCTTTACGTGATAACACCACCCGTAGCAATGAAGAAAAAACAGAACGCTATCTAAAACATGCCAAAAATGAACTAACGCGAATCAGCACACTAACTGACAAAATTCTAAAGCTCTCTGTTTACGACAGGACTAATTATACACTAAGAAAAGAAACCATCCAGGTAAATACGGTAGTGCAAGAAATTATAGACACCCATTCTTTGCAAAAACCAGACTGTACACTTGTTTTTGAAAATAGCACCACCATAAATTCTAT
>DATJDT010000373.1:0-2838 GCA_035497275.1 Pedobacter sp. | reverse complement strand
TTTTGATTCGAGAAACAATACTGCAACACTCAATGGCTTTATTAAGAAATTAAACTACAAAGGTATTATCGCCAATAACATCATTATTGATGAAAATACTACTGATAAACAAATCCAGGCAATTATTACTTCTGATCGGGTAGACTTAAATGACAGCTTATTTATTAAAAATGTTAACATCGTAAACGTATTGCGGAATGATAGTTTAGCGCTAAACATTAAGCTTTCCAATGCCGACGATGCCAACCAACTAGATTTAAACGGCCTGGTTGAATTTGCAAGCGATACCACAGCAAGGATTAGCGTCTTACCTTCCAATCTAAAAATTAATAGTGAAGATTGGACCATTCAAGAAAAGGTTAGAATAAACTTTAATGAAGGAAAAACTCAAATTACTAATTTCGACCTTAGTAATGGCAAACAATTGCTTACTGTAGATGGAATTTTATCTGACGATCCCAAAGACATGCTATTAATTGGCTTTGAAAATTTTAACCTTAAAACACTCAATCCCTTTGTAAAAACATTAGGCATTAAATTAGCCGGAAACGTTAATGGAAATACGGAATTAAGAGATATCTTAAAAGCACCCCAAATTTCAGATAACCTCGAGATAGATTCATTAACCTTAAACGATATCTATATCGGAAAACTCACCGACACCACTACTTTTGATCAATCAAAAAATTTGGCAAGTGTTTATACTAAAATTGTCACCGATAATAAAGAGACTTTTAAAATTAATGGAGATTTAGATCTTAAGGAAAAGCAAATAGACCTGAAGGTAAAAATGGATGAAAGTAAATTAACCGTCCTAGAACCCTTTGTGAAGAAACTCGTATCTAATTTAAAAGGAAATGTGTCGGCCGATTTAACTGTTAAAGGAGCCTTAAACAAGCCTCAAATTAATGGAGATGTATCTTTTGATGAAGGTCAGGTTACCGTAAACTACCTTAAAACTTCTTACAAGCTGAACGACGAGGTAAGTGTCAGCAATAGCATAATTAACATAGATGAACTTACGTTAACTGATTTAGATGGGAATAAAGCTACGGCCAATGGAACAGTTGATTTGAATGACATTGACAATCCAAATATACAAGTAGAATTAGTAGCCACTAATTTTATGGCATTAAATACTACCTCTAAAGATAATGCTGTTTATTATGGTAAAGCTTATGCTACTGGAAATTTTTCATTCAAAGGGCCTACTAACAATATGTTCATCAAAATTGACGCAAAAACAGAAAAAGGCACAATCTTTAATCTACCCTTAAATAGCACTGAAACAGTATCTGATAAAGATTTCATCACTTTCGTAAGTAAAGACACCACACAAATCATCAAAAGAAAAAATAATTTTGATGGGTTAAGAATGAACTTCAAGCTAAAGGTAGACCCTAGTAGCATCGCAAATATTTATACTGTTCTAGGAAAATTAAGTGGTAAAGGCAACGCCGAACTTGATTTAAATATCTCTAGTGCGGGTGATTTTGAAATGAAGGGAGACTATATTATTGAGACGGGAAATTTTGACTTTACTGCGCAAGAGGTAATTAATAAACGCTTTGATATTAGGCAGGGCGGAACTATTAGATGGACAGGAAATCCCGCAAATGCGCAAATTAATTTGAAAGCAATTTATGCTTTACGTGCAAGCTTAAAAGATTTATACACCGCCGCCAACAGCGATAATACCAGCTCTCAGCGTACGCAAACTGAAGTTGAAATGGGCTTAAGTGGACTACTCTTGAAGCCAGATATTAAATTAGATATCTTTTTCCCTGCTAACCCTGCGGTAAAGGAAGAGTTACAAGCCTATTTTAACGATGGAAACAACTTAAACAAACAAGCATTAAGTTTGATTATTCAGAGAAGATTTGCTCCTGGTTCTGGTGGAAAAGAAAATCTTGCACAACAACTAGGTTCGGTTGGAACAAGTACGGCTACAGAATTAATCTTCAACCAAATCAACAACCTACTCTCATCATTAAACCTCAATTTTGTGGATGTAAATATTCGCTCATTTAACGAGGCAAGCGCATCATTTAGATTCTTTAACGATAGAGTTATTGTAAATGCCGGTATAGTTGATAATGGGAGCATTAATGATTTTACACCTATCGGCTTTAACAAAGATAACGTAGGCCGAGAGGTAGAAATACTTGGATTAATTAAAAAAGATGGCACTTTGATTGGCAAATTGGCGAATAAACCGCCTACTCAGCAAAGTGTATTTGCAAATCCTGGAGTTGATCAAAGCCAGAATGTAACTTCCCTTGGATTAATTTACAATCAACAATTTGATACTTTTAAGGAATTCTTTCAAAAGATAACAGGTAAATACCGCCGTGACCAAAAAAAGAAAGCTGCCGAAGCAGAAAAACAAAGGCTCAGTAAAGAAGCCATTATTGATCAAAGCAAGAAAAATCAGAAGAAATAACGTAACCTATCCCTTCATGATATGGTGTCCCATTTTATCGCGTTTGGTTTTTAAATACGACTCATTATGTTTATTACTCTCAATTTCAATCGCAATATTTTCTACAATTTCTAACCCGTAACCAATTAGTCCGGCTCTCTTAGCAGGATTATTAGACATTAAACGCATTTTAGTTACTCCCTGAGCTCTCACAATTTGAGCGCCAACACCATAATCACGTTCATCACCCTTAAAGCCTAATTCAATATTAGCTTCAACTGTATCTAAGCCTTTATCTTGTAAATTATAAGAACGTAATTTATTGATCAATCCGATCCCTCTACCTTCTTGATTCATATATACAATTAAGCCTTTCCCTTCACGTTCTATCATTTGAAACGCCTTATGCAGTTGTG
>DATJDT010000372.1:0-5595 GCA_035497275.1 Pedobacter sp. | reverse complement strand
TTTTTGATCGAATACAATCAGCAGCTCGAAGCCCATTTTGCGGGCAAGCTGATTTAAGTTGGCTCGATTTACAATTTTAGAACGCATCTCCGTTAAGAATCCTTCTTCCTTATAGGGATAACTTTTAAAAAGGAGTTCGGCTATCACAGCACCTAAAATGGCGTCGCCTAAAAATTCAAGTCGTTCATTGCTGCTTCGGCTACCATTCTTTAAAATCATAGCTGCGGAGCGGTGCCTGAAAGCCATTTTATACAAAGTTACATTCCCAGGTATAAAACCTAAGATGTTCTTTAGCTTTTTTACAAACTCTTTGTCGCTAGATAGGTAAAGCTTATATAAATTAAACAATGGCGTCGAGTTAAACTTAAATGTTACTCCTCGTATTTTTTAAAGATAACAGAGGCATTATGGCCACCAAAACCAAATGTATTGCTTTGGGCAGCACGGATAACGCGTTTTTGAGCTTTGTTAAATGTAAAGTTTAATTTAGGATCAAATTCTGGGTCATCGTTAAAATGATTTATTGTAGGAGGAACAATGTCATTTTTTACAGCTAGAATTGTTGCGATGGCTTCAATAGCGCCAGCTGCACCTAATAAGTGACCTGTCATTGATTTGGTAGAACTGATGTTTAATTTGTAGGCATCTTCACCAAACAAATCAACAATTGCTCTGCTTTCGCTAACATCTCCAAGTGGAGTAGACGTGCCATGAACATTGATATAATCAATATCAGCAGTAGTCATTTTAGCATCTCTCAATGCATTAGTCATAACCAACCTTGCACCTAATCCTTGCGGATGTGGAGCCGTAATGTGATTGGCATCAGCACTCATACCGCCACCTACAATTTCTGCGTAGATTTTAGCGCCACGAGCTTTTGCATGCTCCAATTCCTCTAAAATGATTGTTCCTGCACCCTCGCCGGCAACGAAACCTTCGCGGTCTCTATCGAATGGACGAGAAGCAGTTTTTGGATCATCATTTCTAGTAGAAAGCGCATGCATGGCGTTGAACCCGCCAATACCAGCTTCGTTAATAATGGCCTCTGAACCACCGCTTATAATGATGTCAGCTATATCTAAACGGATATAGTTGAAAGCATCAATCATTGCATTAGTTGCAGATGCACAAGCCGAAACGGTTGAAAAATTTGGACCTCTCAAACCATATTTCATAGAAATGTGGCCAGGAGCAATGTCGATAATTACTTTTGGAATAAAAAATGGGTTGATACGCGGAGTACCATCGCCTAAGAAGAAATTTTTCATTTCCTCTTGGAATGTCTTAAATCCGCCTATTCCTGATCCCCAGATTACACCTACACGATTAGTGTCTATTTTCTCCCAATCATAACCGCCGTCTGCTACAGCTTCAGCTGTTGAAACCAGCGCATATTGAACAAATGGATCTAGTTTACGAGCCTCTTTTTTATCCAAATGATCTTCCGGATTAAAGTTTTTTAGCTCGCAAGCAAATTTTGTTTTGAACTTTTCAGTGTCAAATCCTGTAATTGGCCCAGCGCCACTCACCCCATTAATCAATCCCTCCCAAAACTCTTGGGTTGTATTTCCAATCGGAGTGAGTGCCCCCAAACCTGTAACTACTACTCTTTTCAATTCCATTTATACGTATTGTACGGAAGCGTATTTTTACTTAACGTTTTTTTCTAAATAAGCAACTGCTTGACCTACTGTACCAATGGTTTCAGCCTGATCATCAGGAATTGCAACATTGAATTCTTTTTCAAATTCCATAATCAACTCTACAGTATCCAAAGAATCCGCACCTAAGTCATTCGTGAAAGAAGCTTCTGGCGTAACTTCGCTTTCATCAACACCTAGTTTTTCTACGATAATAGCCTTAACTCTTGAAGCAATATCAGACATAATTTTATAATTTAATGGTTAAATAATTCTGTGCAAAGAAAAATAAAATTCTAACACTTTTCAAATGTTTTTATTTCTCAATCAATTTTAATGTTTTTATTTCAAACTTAATGTAAAATTAGTTTTATAATTTTGTATTTCTAAATAAATATTCAGTTTTGAACAAAACTTATTTAAAACTTTCTTTAGACCTTGATTTTATACTCATCGCAATTACTTCTTCTTTAAAGGATTACACGCTTTGTCATAAAATAAATAAGAACCTAGAGTTCGACTTTGAAAAAATTGATGATCATGAGATTTACTATAATATCGATGAAGATCCACTAGCTTTCTCAAGATATCATTTTTTTGTTGAAGAAGGGGAAATGGACTATTATTTAGTTGGAAATAGGAATAGTGAAGGGTTTTTAGTCCCAGAAATGAACAAAGTAGATTTCTTTATGATCATCCAACAATTTATAGCCAAAGAGGAATTAGATTTTATCGTAAGTAGACTTAATAAACTTCCTGATATACAGGTAGCTGCGCAGATTAATCCTCTTAAGTTGAAGTCGAAAGAAAATTTGATAATGTAAATTTTATATTGTTCGTGTATTAAATACACTATATTTGAATCTTAATCAAACCAACAAAAAAATAAAATAACAGATAAAACAAGCTCGCTTTGAACCAATTGCTGCTTTTCTGTTTTATCTTAATAAAAAATATAGATAGATGAAACCATTTCATTCAAGAACAAAAATCGTGGCTACTTTAGGCCCGGCGTCAGCTAAACCAGAAGTTTTATATAGTATGTTTAATGCCGGTTTGGATGTTTGTCGTCTAAACTTTTCTCATGGCTCTCAAGCAGATCACCAAGAAGTTTTAGACACAATCAGAAGTATTAATAAAAAATATAAATACAATGTTGGCATTCTAGCCGACTTACAAGGACCTAAAATTAGAATTGGTACCGTTAAAGACGGTGGAATTCATTTGGTAAACGGAAGCCGTACCGTTATCACTACTAAAGAATGCGTTGGTAATGAAGAAAGGATTTATATCACTTATGAGAATTTTCCTCAAGATGTAAAAGCGGGAGAAATTATCTTGTTGGATGATGGAAAATTACAAATGCGTGTTATTGAAACAAACTATAAAGATGAAGTAATCTGTGAAATTGTGCATGGCGGTATCCTAACCTCAAGAAAAGGCGTAAATCTTCCTAACACCAAAGTTTCTATTCCTTCGTTAACGATAGAAGACCGTAAAAACCTTGAATTTGTACTTCAAAATGATGTTGAGTGGATTGGATTATCCTTTGTTCGTAATGCGGAAGATATCATAGAATTAAAAGATATCATTAAGGAAAGAGGTAAATCTGCCAGGGTAGTAGCTAAAATTGAGAAACCAGAAGCAATTGCGAATATTGATGAAATTATTGCTGTTTCTGATGCGATTATGGTGGCCCGTGGTGATCTGGGTGTTGAAATGCCGATGGAAGAAGTTCCATTGTTACAGAAAATGATTGTACAGAAGTGTCGTGCAGCTTCGAAACCTGTAATCATTGCTACCCAAATGTTGGAAAGTATGATCACAACTCCTCGCCCAACCCGTGCGGAAGTAAATGATGTGGCTAACTCGGTATTGGATGGTGCAGATGCAGTGATGCTAAGTGGCGAAACTTCAGTTGGTGAATTTCCACTAATTGTGATCGAAACGATGCAGAAAATTATTAGCAACATCGAAGATAACAGCTATCCATTCCACCCAGAAAAATTTTTAAAACATAATTCTGAGAGTTTCTTAAGTGATGCTGTTTGTGATTCAGCCTGTTCACTAGCTAAACAAACTAATGCAGTAGGTATTGTATCGATGACGTTAAGCGGATATACCGCGTTTGAAATTTCTGCACATCGCCCTAAAGCACCAATTTTTATCTTTACAAGTAATGAAACTTTATTAAATACTTTAAGTTTAATTTGGGGTGTAAGAGGTTTTTACTACGACAAGTTTGAAAGTACTGATGATACGATTACAGAGGTTAATGATTTCTTAAAAAAGAAAAAGTTAATCAAAAAAGGTGATGTGTTGATTAATACTGCCGCTATTCCAATGGAAATTAAGGGCAAAACCAATATGCTTAAGATTACCTTAATCGACTAAGTTAATCGGAGAGGTGTCCGAGTGGTCGAAGGAGCACGCCTGGAAAGTGTGTATACCTCAAAAGGGTATCGAGGGTTCGAATCCGTCTCTCTCCGCTAATAAAAATGCTACCCCCAAGGGTGGCATTTTTTGTTTGAGCTTAAGTTCCTTTTCTTATTAAACCCTTCCAACCCTTTTGATGGATAGCTCTTCCCTTAACTCCTAACATATTTGCGGTGCACAAACGTTGGATAAAAAGAACCTTAAACAGGGATCAAACAGGGATTAAACAGGGACTTTACAGGGAGAATACTCGGATAAATCCCTGTAAACTCCCTATTAACCCCCTGTTAACTCCTTATATAAAGTTGAACAGTCCACGAGTCGATATACATCATTTTCCAAATAAATATAAAAGTGTATCATCAGGAGCTCCTGTAACCGACTGAAAAATAAAGGATAACAGCAAAAAAAATAATTTTGCATATTGCTGAGATTAAGATTTTTTCATAAATTCGATAGAGTTAAATTATTTAATCAAGATTTTAAAATATTTCAATACGCTTATCAAAACAATTCTTGATTTCGCGTGTTTTAGTCTTCGCTAAATCTAAAATTACCTCTTATGAATGCAAGCCAACTAGCTGTTGCAGAACCTGTTCTTAATGGTCTTCCAATTGAACAATCCCTAGATTTGAAAGAATTGTTAAATGTTCTTTCCTCTGTTAAGAGTGGGAGGCTAAATATTAGAATGTCTGTTAGGCAGGCTGGTATTGAAGGGAGGATATGTGAGGTGCTCAACGATATTATCGATATGAACCAAAGGTTGGTTGCAGAAATATCTTCGGCAGAAAAAACAATCGGAAAAAGAGGGAATCTTGCTAAAAGAATTGAATTACCAGATGCAAAAGGGGAATGGGCAGAAGGCGTAACTTCTTTAAATACCTTAATAACGGATCTAACGTCACCGACTTTAGAAATAGCCAACATGATTAACTCCGTAGCAAACGGAGACCTTTCAAAACACATACCTTTAGAAATTAGCGGACAACCATTAAGAGGTGAGTTCCTCAGAATAGCAAAAGAATCTAATCAAATGCTTTCTAAGCTTAGATTGTTCTCTATGGAGGTAACCCGTGTTGCACGTCAAGTAGGTTCAGAAGGGAAATTAGGGGAACAAGCAAAAATAAAAGGAGTTGCTGGGGTTTGGGCAGAGCTTACCGACTCGGTGAACCAAATGGCAGGTAACTTAACAGCTCAAGTTAGGAATGTTGCCGCGGTAACTACAGCGGTAGCTAAAGGTGATTTATCCAGAAAAATTACGGTTGAAGCTAAAGGAGAAATCTTAGAATTAAAAAACACCATCAATACGATGGTGGATCAGTTGAATTCATTTTCTTCGGAGGTAACGCGTGTTGCTTTAGAGGTAGGTACTGAAGGTAAGCTAGGCGGACAAGCAGAAGTACCTGGTGTAGCGGGAACGTGGAAAGATTTAACAGATTCGGTAAATAGAATGGCGGGGAACCTTACTTCACAAGTAAGGAATATAGCAGGGGTAACAACAGCGGTAGCAAACGGC
>DATJDT010000371.1:0-12251 GCA_035497275.1 Pedobacter sp. | reverse complement strand
AAAAAAGAGTCTAAATATTACCTACCCTCTTTCGAAAATTGTGTATGTAGGTCATGAATTTAAAGATTTACCAAAAGGGGAATATGAACTACAAATTTCATATTATAAAAATAAATCGAACAAGGTTAAATTCTACCTTAATTAAGCTAACCCCCTTTTCTTCAGTACCTCCACTATTAGTGGATAGGTATTCTTAACTTTACTTTTAATCCCCGTTTCATTTATCCAGGAGGCCGAAGTTATTCCCTCCTCCTTTTGAGGAATTAACTTTGGAGAGCCTTTTACTTCCATGTTGTACCAGCTTGTTCTTTTCAAGATCACTTTTCCGTTCATTTCATAAATGTGATATGTTTTACATAAAAGTTCTTTTCGTTTTTCTATTTTAACTCCACATTCTTCCTCTACTTCTCTAACCGCAGCAATCTTTACTTTTTCTTCCTTCTCTACCTTTCCTTTGGGTAAATCCCATTTCTTATTCCTAAAAATAAATAAGACTTCACCTTTGTTATTCTCCACTAACCCACCAGCAGCCTTAATCAATATACATTGCTTTTTAACTGCCTTGAATTGTGTTTTGGGGTCTTTATCAATCAAAACGTAATTTTTCTTACCACCTTTCACAAGGTTTTCATAAAATGTTTTAAAATCAAAATTCTGTGTATCAAGTTGTTGTATTCGTTCCAATTGTTTTGGAATACGATCAGTTATAAACAAAGTATTATCGTTGATATAAATTCTGTATTTTTGTGCCATGTATAATAAAAGTGATATTGAATTAAAGGTAGCTGAATTTTTATTACAAATTAAAGCAATTAAATTACAACCTAATAATCCATTTACTTGGGCTTCGGGTTGGAAATCCCCAATTTATTGTGATAATAGAATAACATTATCGCATCCATCAGTAAGAACTTACATCCGTCAGAAACTATCTCAACTTATTCAAGAAGAATATGGAGCAGTTGACGTAATTGCTGGTGTAGCAACAGCAGGTATCCCTCAAGGTGCCTTAGTAGCCCAAGAATTAGGATTACCATTCATTTATGTGCGCGCTAAAGCGAAAGAGCATGGCACTGGCAGTTTAATTGAAGGGGAAATTATTGAAGGACAACGCGTTGTTGTTATTGAAGATTTGATTTCAACTGGAAAAAGTAGTTTACAGGCTGTTGATGCTTTACGTGCCGCTGGCTTATCTGTAGCTGGTTTAGTTGCTATTTTTACCTATGGTTTTGATAAAGCAGATGACAATTTTGCAGCATCAAAATGCCGTTATTCAACACTATCGAACTATCCTGCATTAATTAAATATGCTGCAGAACATAGTTTTATTGCCCAAAACGATATAGATTTATTAAACAAGTGGCGTCAAAACCCAGCAGAATGGGGTAAAGATAGCGAGCAAAAAGAATCATAGCTATGACAATTATAGAAAGTGCCGTTGAAATAAATTTACCGATTGAAAAAGTATATGCATTCCTCTCTGATATGAATAACTATCAAGAGTTAATGCCAGATAATATCTATAATTGGTCTTCAACAACTGATGAGGCGAGTTTCACCATTCAAAACATGGCTAAATTGGCAATTAAAATATCGAGCCGTATCGAAAATCAAGAAATCGTTGCATTACCAACCGAAAAACCACCTTTTGATGTTGAATTAAAATGGATAGTGTCAACGAATGAAAATGGTTCTACAACAGCGAAACATATCATTTCTGCAGATTTAAATATGATGATGAAAATGCTAGCAGCTGGCCCACTTCAAAAACTTGTAGATTATCAAACAAAAAAACTAAAAGAGATTTTAGGATAGATATCGCTCCTTCTTTAATCCATTTTTAATATCTTAGTTAGCTAATCTTTTGATGATGACCCTAACTAAAATATTTGGTTTTTTGATATGTATAGGCCTTTTTTCAAATGTCTATGCACAATCTACTGCAAGTACACATTCCTTAAAAACGGAATATTTAATTGATCCTATCGGATTAGACAATCCACATCCTCGTTTTACGTGGCAAATGTTAGATACCAGAAATGGTGCAAAGCAAACTGCTTATCGGATTTTGGTAAATACAGATTCGATTGCTTTAACACGCGGAATTGCTGTGCAATGGAATACTGGATGGCTAACGCAAAGCAACTCCTTACGAACTTATAACGGCCAAACACTAAAACCTTTTACCAAATATTATTGGAGAATAGATATTGCCGATCAACATCATGTGAAATCTTTAAACTTCAAGATTTCAAGCTTTGAAATGGGCATGATGGAAAGCAAAAACTGGCAAGGTTCGTGGATTTCGGATAATCAAAATGTACAGTTAAAGCCAGCACCTTATTTCAGGTCTACCTTTGAAATTACCAAAAGAATAAAATCCGCTCGAGCTTACATCGCTGCTGGAGGATTATATGAGCTTTCCTTAAATGGAGAAAAAGTTGGCAATCACAGGATGGATCCTATGTATACTCGTTTTGATAGAAGGAATTTGTACGTTACTTATGATGTCACAAAACAACTGCAAGCTGGTAAAAATTCAATAGGCGTTTTATTGGGAAATGGCTGGTATAACCATCAATCAACCGCCGTTTGGGATTTTGAAAAAGCACCATGGCGCAACAGGCCCACATTCTGTCTAGATTTACGGATTACTTACACAGATGGCAGTATTGAGGTGGTTAAGTCTGGAAAAGACTGGAAAACAGCCCTAAGTCCTATTATTTTCAACAGTATTTACACGGCCGAACACTACGATGCTCGATTAGAACAAAAAGGATGGAACACGATAGATTTTGATGATTCAAAATGGAAAAAAGTAATATACCGCTCCGCTCCTTCTGATCAAATTGTTGCGCAAGCAATGCATCCAATTAGAAATGTAGAAAAAGTCGCTACAAAAAGTATCAGGAAATTTAATGACACTACTTATCTTTTCGATTTAGGGAGAAATATTTCTGGTGTAAGCAACATCAAAATAGATGGCCCAGAAGGAACGATAGTAAGATTAAAACATACAGAAAGACTATATGTAAATGGAAGAGCTGATATGTCAAATATTGACGTACATTATCGTCCAACAGATGATAAAGATCCGTTTCAAACAGATATTTTAATATTAAGTGGCAAAGGCAAGCAAAGCTTTATGCCTCATTTCAATTATAAAGGTTTTCAGTATGTTGAAGTTAGTTTGAGCAAACCAATCGACCTAAAGAAAGAAGATTTGGAAGGATATTTCATGCATAGCGATGTTCCTGTTAACGGCAGTGTGAAATCATCAGATCCCTTGATTGACAAAATATATCAGGCAACAAATAACTCTTATTTATCCAATTTGTTCGGATATCCAACCGATTGTCCACAGCGCGAAAAAAATGGTTGGACCGGAGATGCCGCAATTGCGATAGAAACGGGATTATATAGTTTTGATGGGATTACAATTTACGAAAAATGGTTAGCCGACCACAGAGATGAGCAGCAGCCAAATGGCGTATTGCCGTCCATTATCCCCACAGATGGATGGGGTTATGAATGGGGAAATGGCCCTGATTGGACAAGTACAATTGCCATTATACCATGGAATATCTATAGGTTTTATGGTGATAAAAAAATATTAGCCGACAATTATGAACACCTTAAGAAGTATGTAAATTATATTGATGAAACCTACCCTACCGGACTAACATCATGGGGATTAGGCGATTGGGTTCCTGTAAAATCTGTCTCACCAGTTGAACTAACCTCTACGTGTTATTATTATGCCGATGTAATGATTTTAGCTAAAACTGCTAAGCTATTAGGAAAAGAGGACGATTATAAAAAATATCAAGCGCTAGCTTTAAAGGTTCAAGACGCCTTCAATAGCAAGTACTTAGATAAAACTACTGGAATATACAATAAAGGCCTACAGACTGAACTAAGCGTTCCGTTATTTTGGGGAATTGTACCTGAAAACCTAAAAGCCAAGGTTGCTGAAAATTTAGCGAAACAAGTTGAGGCTGATAATTTTCATTTGGATGTAGGTTTACTTGGAACAAAGGCGATTTTAAATGCACTTAGTGAAAATGGATATGCAGAAGTCGCATACAAAATCGCCTCTCAAAAAACATTTCCAAGCTGGGGTTGGTGGATAGCTAATGGTGCCACTACCTTGTATGAAAATTGGCCAATTGATGCCAAATCTGATATCTCCATGAACCATATTATGTTTGGAGAAATTGGCGCTTGGTTATATAAAGCACCAGGTGGCATTAAACCAGATGAGCTTAATCCTGGTTTTAAAAATGTGATTCTTCAACCTTATTTTGTGGAAGGTTTGGATTCTTTTGAAGCTACACATGAAGGCCCGTTTGGAAAAATTGTTTCTTCCTGGAAAAGAACACCTAACGGCATACACTATAGGGTAATAATTCCGGCGAATTCTACTGCAACCGTTAAATTATCACCGACTAAAGGTTTAAAAATTATAGTAAATGGCAAAATTTCATCAAACGGGGTATTTAATCTTGCAGCTGGAAATCATACAATTGAACTGAAATAACCATGAGAATTTTCACATACCTACTCCTCATACTCAATTCAGCAGCGCTAAATGCTCAAAAAATTCGTACAAGCGATAAGCGTGTTATTGACTATATAACTCCCACTCGAGTGGTATGGAAAGCAGGTATAATAAAAAATGAAATTAGCTTACTCAAACAAGGTACCGGTCAAGCAGACTTAGGTAATACTGAGATGTGTATTCTGGAAAATAAAAAGAATGAAGAAGCAAGCATATTACTAGATTTTGGAAAAGAGCTACAAGGTGGAATTCAAATTGTTACAGGTATTTGGGGAGGAAACAAGCCAATTAAAATTCGATTACGTTTCGGAGAATCTGCGAGCGAAGCCATGTCTGATATCGGCGGAAAAGGTGGCGCAACAAATGACCATGCAATTAGGGATTTTGAAAGCCTTTTACCCTGGTTAGGGGTAGCAGAACTTGGCAACACTGGGTTTCGTTTTGTAAGAATAGATGTAGTAGAGGAAGATGCTAAACTTATTTTAAAAGAAGTTAGGGCAATTGCAAAGTATAGAGATTTAGCCTATAAGGGTTCATTTAATAGCAGCGACACCTTACTTAACAAAATTTGGAAAACAGGTGCTTATACAGTTCACTTAAACATGCAAGACTTTTTATGGGACGGGATTAAACGAGACCGACTGGTTTGGGTTGGAGATCTAAACCCAGAAATTGCCACCATAAATGCCGTATTTGGCTTTAACGAAGTAGTACCAAAAAGCTTAGATTTTGCACGTAATACTACCCCACTTCCACAGTGGATGAATGGCATAAGCGCCTATTCTATGTGGTGGATTATCAATCAAAAAGATTGGTACTACCACCATGGAAACTTAAAGTATTTAAAAGAACAGGAAATTTATTTGAGAGGATTAATTAAGCTTTTAATCAGCAAAATTGACAAAGAGGGAAAAGAAATACTCGACGGACAGCGGTTTCTAGACTGGCCGTCAAGCGAAGACCCAAAAGCAATACATGCAGGTTTGCAATCATTGATGATATTATCGCTCCAAGCAGGCGGGGATTTATTGAATAGAATAGGCGACCAGTCTACGGCTAAAGAATGTGAATCGGCTGTGCTATTGCTAAGAAAGCACCTTCCAGAAATTACTAATGCTAAACAAGGTGCGGCACTGTTATCGATGGCTAAATTGATTGCGCCAAAAAGAGCCAATGAAATCTTAAATAATGGTGGCAGTAAGAACTTCTCTACTTTCTTTGGCTATTACATGTTACAAGCTAAGGCGATGGATCAAGATTATCAGGGTTCCATGGAGATTATTAAAGAATATTGGGGTGCCATGTTAAATTTAGGTGCAACAACGTTTTGGGAAGACTTCAACATGGAGTGGACTAAAGATGCTGGAAGAATTGATGAATTAGTACCACCTGGAAAAATAGATATTCATGGTGCATATGGTGCATATTGTTATGTTGGGTTTAGACATAGCTTATGCCATGGTTGGGCGGCTGGACCAACGCCTTGGCTTACGGAACATGTATTGGGAATTTCGGTAATTGAACCAGGATGCAAAGTTGTGCAGGTTAAACCAAATCTAGGCAACTTGAGCTTTGCTGAGGGGACTTTCCCTACACCCTTTGGCCTAATAACTGTTAAACACGAAAAAAAGAAAGATGGAACCATTAAGTCTACCATCAAATCACCAAAAGAAGTTAAAATAGTGAGAAAGGTATAAAGACGGCTTGTCATCAGACATATTTTCAGTATAAAATACTAATTTACAGTCATTTAGTCACTTCACTTCTTTACTCAGCGACAAAATTTCCGATTGCATCCCTGTGATCAACTTGGCATTTGTTTTGATTTAAAGCAAACATGAACTTCAACAATTTTACAATCAAAGCACAAGAAGCGATACAAAAAGCTTCTGAAATAGCACAGGGCAATCAGCAACAAGCAATTGAGACCGCTCACTTGCTTAAAGGCTTGCTAAGTGTTGACGAAAATGTAGTTTCTTACGTCTTAAAGAAACTAAATGTGAATCTTAAAACAATAGAGCAAAATTTAACGACAGCAATAGATAAATTACCAAAGGTAAGCGGAGGAAACCCCTATTTATCAGCTAGCGCAAATTCGGCCTTACAAAAGGCACAGTCTTATTTAAAAGAATTTAAAGATGAATTTGTTGCAGTAGAGCACATTTTACTGGGCATATTAGCAGCAAATGATACAACCTCAAAATTATTAAAAGAGCAGGGAGTTACCGAACAGGATCTTAAAAAAGCTATTAAAGAGCTGCGAGGGAACAGTCATGTAACCGATCAAAATGCAGAAGCAACCTATCAAGCTTTAAGCAAGTATGCACGTAATCTGAACGAATATGCAGAGAGTGGAAAATTAGACCCTGTAATTGGACGTGACGAAGAGATTCGTAGAGTCATTCAAATTCTCTCCCGAAGAACAAAAAACAACCCTATTTTAATTGGTGAACCAGGGGTAGGTAAAACCGCCATTGCCGAAGGTATTGCATTTAGAATTATTAAAGGTGATGTGCCTGAAAACTTGAAAAGCAAAACCGTTTTCTCTTTAGATATGGGAGCGCTAATTGCAGGTGCCAAATATAAAGGAGAGTTTGAAGAGCGCTTGAAAGCCGTGGTAAAGGAAGTGACCCAAAGTGATGGAGATATTATCCTATTCATAGACGAAATTCATACCTTGGTAGGTGCTGGCGGAGGCGAAGGTGCGATGGATGCAGCAAATATCCTTAAACCGGCATTAGCAAGAGGCGAATTGCGTGCAATTGGAGCCACTACTTTAGATGAGTATCAAAAATATTTGGAAAAAGACAAAGCATTGGAGCGTCGTTTTCAAAAAGTAATAGTTGACGAACCTGATACGCAAGACGCTATTTCTATTTTACGTGGACTGAAAGAACGTTATGAAACGCACCATAAGGTGAGCATAAAAGATGAAGCTATTATTGCCGCAGTAGAAATGTCGCAACGCTATATTTCAGATCGTTTTCTTCCAGATAAAGCGATCGACTTAATGGATGAAGCCGCGTCTAAATTAAGGATGGAGATGGATAGTGTACCTGAAAACGTAGATGCACTAGATCGCGAAATTATGCGCTTAGAAATTGAAAGGGAGGCTATTAAACGCGAGAAGGATGATAAAAAGGTTAAGGAACTCTCCAAAGAAATAGCTAATCTATCAGCTGAGCGAGATCAACTAAAAGCAAAATGGCAAGGTGAAAAAGATTTGGTTGACAATGTAAATTCACAATTGGAACAAATTGAGAACTACAAATTAGAGGCTGAACAGGCAGAACGAGCTGGCGATTATGGCAGAGTTGCCGAAATCCGTTATGGAAAAATTAAAGAGGCGCAAGACAAGGTAGAAAAACTAAAAGTTGAACTAGAGGGCCAACAAAGCGAAAGTAGAATGCTTAAGGAAGAGGTTACAGCTGACGATATTGCAGGGGTTGTGGCACGATGGACTGGTATTCCAGTCACCAAATTGATTGCCAGCGAGCGCGAAAAATTACTGCACTTGGAAGCTGAGCTACATAAACGTGTTGCTGGACAGGATGAGGCGATAGAAGCTATTTCTGATGCCATCCGCCGATCTAGGGCTGGTTTGCAAGACAAACGTAAACCGATTGGTTCGTTTATCTTTTTAGGAACTACTGGTGTAGGTAAAACTGAGCTTGCAAAAGCTTTAGCTGAGTTTCTATTTAATGATGAAAATGCAATGACCAGAATTGATATGAGCGAATATCAAGAACGACATGCTGTTTCGAGATTAATTGGTGCCCCTCCGGGATACGTTGGCTATGATGAGGGTGGTCAGCTAACAGAAGCCGTGAGAAGAAAACCTTACTCTGTTGTATTATTAGATGAAATTGAAAAGGCGCATCCTGATGTATTTAATATCTTATTGCAGGTATTGGATGACGGTCGCTTAACAGATAACAAAGGTCGTGTGGTAAATTTCAAAAACACGATTATTATCATGACCTCGAATATTGGTTCGCACTTAATACAGGATAATTTTAAAGTATTAGATGATGAAAATAGAGAGGAAGTTATTGCAAAAACCAAAAACGAGTTGTTTGAGCTTTTAAAGCAAACTATTCGTCCGGAGTTTTTGAACAGGATAGATGAGTTGATTATGTTTACGCCACTAAATAGAAGTGAGATTAGAAGCATTGTTAATTTACAATTTAAACAAGTTCAAGATACATTAGCTGAAATGGGCATTACGATGGATGCAAGTGTTGAAGCTTTAGATTGGCTGGCTGAACTGGGATATGATCCGCAATTTGGAGCAAGACCACTGAAACGTGTTATCCAAAAAAGAATTCTGAATGAATTATCGAAATCTATATTAGCTGGAACAGTTGATAAAGAGAGCAAGATTAAGCTAGATATGTTCGACCATCAGTTTGTATTTTTGAACGAAGACAAATAATTATTAAGAATGGTATAAGCTCATCGCGTTTGCTTTGAGCTTATATCCTATCTGAATATCAAATATTTAGGATTAAAAATTAATTTAGTTTGCTTGTTTTTTGTGATTTAATTAATTAATATTGATTACACACAAAAACAAAATCATGAAACCTAAATTACTTATGATGGCCATCCTATTAGCCATCGGTTATGCAGCATCGGCACAAATCGAAAAAGGAAATTCTTTTGGAGGAGGGAGCATTAGTTTTGGCACCTCAAATGGAAACAGCAATTCTCTTCGTTTAAATTCCCTAGCCATCGGGCCGAAAGTGGGCTATTTTGTAAATAATCGATTTGCGATTGGAATTGAGCTTTCTTACAATCTATCTAAACTTAATGGAGAATCTTACGACTATTTTAACGAAAACACGCAAATGGTTGAAAGAGGGTTTGGATTTAAGGAAGAAAATTTTGGGTTGGCTCCATTTGCGCGATATTATTTTCCTTTAACTAATAACTTCATGTTTTTTGGACAAGCGAATATCGTTGCAGAAATCAATAGCTACAAAAATATTGATGACAGTGGTTATTTATATCGAACCGACTATTCTCTTAAAGGATTTGGAGCTAGTTTAAATCCAGGTTTTGCATTTTATCCTTCTCCTAAATGGATGATAGAATTTTCTTTCCCAGTAATACGCTATTTTAAAGATAGACACGTAAATACCATTCAAGAATCTTACTTTGGCAACGCCAAAAGCTTTCATTTAGTACTTGATAATTTTACACCTTCTTTTGGCGTAAATTTCAGTATTCGTTAGCAAAATAAAATTAAAAAATTGTAAGTCAATTAGTTAAATATATTCACTAAAAAATTAGTTTAAATTTCATTTTTTATTTTTAATATTGTTATACACACTTAAAACACACAAAAAAATGAAATCTAAATTATTAATGATGGCAGCATTCTGCCTTGTTGGGTTTACTGCGACCGCCCAAACCAAAGGAACAAATACGGTAAGTCTCGGATTTGGCTCATCAAAAAATGAAAGTAAGACAGGCAACGGAAATGGTAGTTCGTCTAAAAGCACAAATAAAAATAATTCTATAACCTTAGGTTATGGCCTATTTTTTAAGGATAATGAAAAACTCGCATTAGATGTATCATATGGGCAATACAAGGAAGAGTTTATAGACTTTGAACGGACGATTAAAAATTATGGTGCCGTGGCAAGCTATCAAAAATATTTTCCTCTTGTAAAAAAGTTTTACGCTTATGGCGGAGGTAAATTAGGATACACTTATGGCAAACAAAATGAAGTATCTACCAACTATAATGGTTATTTAAGCAATGAGTATTCGGCAGGGGCTTATGCTGGCATTAGCTGGTTCCTATCTAAAAGATTTGCATTAGAAACAACTATATTATCTGCAAACATGGGATACCATAAAGAAAAGTATACTAGTAATTCGACACAAAATTTAACTGTAGAAAATGAGAGTAGTAGTTTCGGGATAAATAGCCAAGGCACCTTTAACAATCTCGGTTTTAAGATTTATATTCTCTTTTAATTACGAAGCCTTCCAATTAATATTGGAAGGCTTTTTTTTTTCGTCTATCTAAACCTTAAATTAATAAAATGTATTTTAGTTTATAAATATCCTCTTATGATCAGAGCTTCTTATATCCTTTTACTAATATCTGTACTCTTTTGCAGTTCAACACTAGCACAAGAAATTGGTAATAAGGGGAAAATAATCGCTCAATATGACAGTATCCTGCATCAGGTACCAAGGGAGAAAATTTACGCACACCTTGATAAAACAACTTACCTATCCCTAGATACGATCTGGTTTAAAGCTTATTTAATGAATGCTTCAGTTCATACACCTTCATCAATTAGCAGTTTAATCTATACTGAAATCATCAATGAAAAAGGAGACATTGTAGAACGCTTAAGTTTGCCCACGGCTATGGGTTTAACCTGGGGGAGCTTTGCTTTAAAACTAGAAAAGTATAAACCCGGAAATTATACTTTCAGAGCATATACCAATTGGATGCAAAACTTTGGGGATAGTCATTTCTTCAAAAAGGATTTTAAAATATTACCCATTACGGATAGTCCAGCTCCATTCCAAAACAATCAACCCAATAGAGCAACTAAAACAAATAGCACAAATTTGTCGGCTAAGGAGCGAAGTCTCGATATCGATGTTCAGTTTCTGCCCGAAGGAGGTAATTATTTAGTAATTAGAAATCAAAAAATAGCTTTCAAAGCGTTAAATAGTAGCGGAAAAGGAATTCCCATTACAGGAGAAATCCTCAATTCGAATCAACGTGTGGTAAGTCAGTTCACCTCGAATGACAGAGGAATGGGGTATTTTAAATTTTCACCTGAGCCAGGAGAGACTTATATAGCAAAAGTTATCTACAACGGATTATCAAAAACATTTCAACTCCCAAAAATAACAAATGAAGGTACCGCGCTAAAAGTTGAAAATGAATACTTAAGTGATTCCATCACTGTCACTGCTTTTTCATCAAATAACGAACAAAATTATACGATAGTTGGACAGGCAAGGGGAATTATGTGTTTTGTGGCAGATTTAAATTTTAACGCAAATTCCAGGACCTTTAAAATCGCTAAAAACATATTTCCAACAGGAGTTTGCCAGGTGATATTACTCAATGAACAAAAGAAAATTATCAATGAACGTAATTTTTTCATCAACCATCATGACGAATTAAAATTAAATATCAATTCCCCGAATATTTCTTATAGGCTAAGGGATAGTATACCTGTTCATCTAAAAATTGTTAATGCGGCAGGGGAAGCAAATATTAGCGCTTTTTCGATAGCTGTCACGGACGACGGTCAGGTAATGAAAGATGCTATTAACGATCAAAATATCCTCTCCTATTTTTTACTACAGGCCGATTTAAAAGGTGAGATAGAAAATCCAGGTTATTACTTCGATCAGCCAAATAAGCAAAAGCACGATGATCTTGAAGCATTAATGTTAACACAAGGATGGGTTAGCTACAACTGGGATCTACTAAAAACCCCAATATTTAAAGCCGAAAAAGAATATACTTTTAGTGGCAAGGTTACCAATGTCTTAAATAAACCTATTTCGAAAGCGAAAATAATACTCATGGGAACCAACAAGGGCTTTGTGATGATGGATACCCTTACTAATGAAAAAGGAGAATTTATTTTCGATAAACTACCGAGAATGGACAGCGCATCTTTTGTAATTCAAGCGATGAATG
>DATJDT010000370.1:0-2963 GCA_035497275.1 Pedobacter sp. | reverse complement strand
CCATTAAGATCAATTAACATTATTATAAATTACTTTTTTACAGTTGAAAAAGAATAAGGGAAAGATGCTTCACTTACTCCTCTTGTTTTATTAGGAACAGCAGACATATTAAAATCCAATACGGCTCCTTTTTGCAAAGCTGAATGGCTCAACCAATTTTTATCATAAGTAGCACCATTTACCTTTAAATCTTTAATATATCTGTTATCAGCGCTATTTGAAGGTGCATTGATAATCACTTTCTTGCCGTTATCAAGCGTTAAACTAACCTTTTTAAATAATGGTGCTCCAATAACGTATTGATCTACCGCAGGTGTAACCGGATAAAACCCTAAGGCCGAAAACACGTACCAAGCAGATGTTTGTCCATTATCTTCATCTCCACAGTAGCCATCTGGTGTGGCAGCATACATTCTATTCATTGTTTCACGCACCCAATATTGCGTTTTCCATGGCGCACCTCCATAGTTATAAAGATAAATCATGTGTTGGATAGGCTGATTACCATGCGCATATTGTCCCATATTCGCAATCTGCATTTCCCTTATTTCATGGATTACACCTCCATAAGCGCTCTCATCAAAAATTGGCGGCATAGAGAAAACAGAATCAAGTTTGGTGACAAATTTTTGGTTACCGCCCATTAATTTAGCTAGTCCCGCCACATCTTGAAAAACAGACCAGGTATAATGCCAGCTGTTACCTTCTGTAAAGGCACCACCCCATTTAAACGGACTAAAAGGCGACTGGAAAGTTCCATCTGCATTTTTGCCACGCATTAAGCCCGATGATGGATCGAACAGATTCTTATAATTCATGCTTCTTTTAGCATAGATATCAATCTCGCTAGCCGGTTTACCCAGCGCTTTACCTAATTGATAAATGGCAAAATCATCATAAGCATACTCCAGAGTTTTAGCCGCGTTTTCCCTTACCTTAACATCAAAAGGAACATAGCCTAGCTCGTTATAATATTTAACTCCCGAACGACCAACTGCTTCCATCGGCCCTTCATTATTGGCACCATGTTTTAAGGCTTCCCATAATTTTTCAATGTCATAACCACGCAAACCTTTAATGTATGCGTCGGCCACTACAGAAGCTGAATTATTACCGATCATAATGTTGGCATAACCCGGACTGCTCCATTCTGGCAGCCATCCTCCCTCTTTATAATCGTTAATCAGGCCTTCCTGCATCTCTTTGTTGATTGCTGGATAAACTAAGTTTAAGAATGGATATAAGGCTCTGAAGGTATCCCAAAAACCTGTACCTGCAAACATATAACCAGGCAAAATTTCTCCATTATATGGACTCCAATGCACTATCTTATTTTCGGCATTAATTTCATACAATTTGTTTGGGAAAAAGAGCGTGCGATATAAAGATGAATAGAAAGTACGGGTTTGATCAACCGTACCGCCTTCTATTGCAATTTTACTTAAGGTTTTATTCCAAATGGCCTTCGACTTAGCTTTAGTCGCATCAAAATTATCGTTGGCTAATTCTCTGCTTAAATTAAGTTCTGCTTGTTCAAAGCTGATAAATGAAGAAGCCACTTTTGCAGTAACCTTCTCGCCATTGCTTGTTTTAAAGCCAATTACTGCCCCGCTATGATCGCTTTGGATTTCAAGGCTGTCTTTTACCAGTCTATTTCCTTTCCAGGTTTTCGCAATCGTAAAGTCTTTGTTGAAAATAACTACGAAGTAATTTTTAAAGTTTTTAGGTAATGGTCCGCGCGCATAACGCATAGTATAGCCAATAATTTTTCTTTCTGCTGGAATAACTTTAATATACGACCCTTTGTTTAGCGCATCGACTACCACAAATGCGCTATCCGTTTTTGGATAGGTAAAACGGAATTGCGCTGCTCTTTCGGTTGGCGTAATTTCAGTGGTCACATTCGCATCAGCTAAATAAACACTATAATAATAAGGTTTAGAAATCTCGGCTTTGTGTGAATACCAACTTGCTCGTTCATCTTCATTAAATTTTAATTTACCCGTTACTGGCATGATTGCAAAAGCTCCGTAATCATTCATCCAAGGCGATGGTTGATGGGTTTGCTTAAAGCCACGGATTTTATCGGCATCATATTGATATGCCCAACCATTTCCCATTTTACCTGTTTGTGGTGTCCAAATATTCATGCCCCATGGCACTCCAATGGCCGGATAGGTATTTCCATTTGAAAGATCTGGTTTTGATTGGGTACCCATAAGGGGATTGATCCATTCAACTGGATCGGTTACTTTACCAACGGTTTGAGCAAAAACCCCAAAAGTTGCAAAAGTTAATAGGAGTGTAAGTAATTTCTTCATTTTGTCTTAAATAATAGGGTTTTTGATGTAATCTGCCCAAAGTTCATCTAAATTTTTTCCAGTTATATTCTTCCAAATATCAGCAGTATAGGTTTTTTCCCTTAAGCTTTTATCTACTTGCTGAACAGTTCCTGCTTTAACTTTACTTTCTATCCAAGCAAAAAACCTTGCCGTAATACGGTAGCTATTTTTATAAGAATGTTCAGGTTTCAAATCTGGCAATGCCCATTTTGAACCTGCATTATCTACACCAAACTTATATCTTGCAAAATCGGCAATACCTTCTGTTAACCAACCCGGACCTAAGCTACGTCCATAATTTTGAACAATATGCATTACTTCATGGGTTACTACATCGATATCTTCAGGATGCGTTTTCATCCAATTTGAAGCATATACTACCTTGCCATTTGACGTTGCGGCAACACCTTTATAACCTGTGTCGACCAAAAATTTCACCTCCTTAAGTGTGGATGGATTATACTCTTTTGCTAATTTAGGATACACTTCAAAAAAGGTTTCAATCATTCTCTGTTTAAGTGCTGGATCTAATGCAGCATAGTTACTTTCGAAGGTCAATGTATAGCCTTTCTTCTTCACAACTTCTTGTGCTTGTAAGAAAAATGAACTACAAATTAACAC
>DATJDT010000369.1:0-3889 GCA_035497275.1 Pedobacter sp. | reverse complement strand
AATAACTGTGGTGATAAATTCTTCATCCAAGATTTGAAATATCTCATTCGCCCCTCCTCCCGTTAAATCAAGTTCGGATAATTTGAAGCTTTGTTCTAATTGGCCTTGTTCGAATTTTACAATATATTTTTGATTCATATTGAACAAGGTAATCTTGCAATCAGGGTGCGGAAGTTCTGCTAGTATTCTCATTGGTTTTTGGGTGTTTGGGTGTTTGGTTTTTTGGGTGTTTAGGTGTTGGTTGTTTGGTTGTTTGGGTGTTTGGTTTTTTGGGTATGGGATGTTTGGTTTTTGGGGTCTTAGTGTTCGTTGCGTTTTGCGGTCGGTTTACTCATCGGGTAAGCAGAATTTATTAAAAGTTAACGCCCATTTCTTTTAGCAGGAAATCGGCATGATCAATTTTTAATGCCGCCCATAATACAAAACGGATGTCGACACCAATAGACCTGCTGTAGCTCTCATTCCATGCATAATCATTGATAGTTGCTCCGTATGCACGGTCAAAATTTACTCCGACCAGTTCTCCGTTGGCATTCATAATTGGTGATCCTGAATTGCCACCAGTAGTATCCATGTTATATAAAAATGAAACTGGGACATCATTTAGTTCCTTTTTTGCAAAAGAACCAAAGTCTTTGGCCTCCCATAGGGATTTGATTTGCGGAGGATACATAAAATCAGGATTGCCCGATGCTCCTTTTTCCAGTATTCCTCTAATTGTGGTATATGGTGCCATCAAATTCGCATCGGCAGGAGAATAGCCGCGAACATAGCCATAAGTTAACCTCAGTGTACTATTGGCATCTGGAATAAAGTCTTTCTGTAAAAATTTCTCTTTTACATTTACATAATCAGCCATTAGTTTATTTAAGACACCGTCTCTTCTATCTTTTTCGGGCTTTAACTCGTTAATTTGCCTAGCAATATCTTTTTCAAACAAGAGCAAGCCATCATTGTATTCCCCAACAGATTTGATAGACTTTAAAATTGTATTTAACACAAAAGATTGATCTTTAAGCTTGCTTAGTCCAAGTGTTTCCCTGATGAAATCATTGATCATTGCCTCGCTGCTTGATCCTTTGTTGATGATTTTATTTACCGCGTTCACTCTTTGATTTGAGGGTAATCGAGCAGCATCAACCATCATTTTCTTTAAGATTTTGCCATCTACTTCAATATCGAAAGCATTATAAGTGTTGTTGATGTTCGATTTTATAATATCAATGTTTGCTTTAAAATAGGCTTCTTTTTGTGCAACTGGCTGTGATTCGAGCAAGGCTTTAAAATCGTTCAGTTGTTTAGCAATATTAAGCAAGCTGGTGGAATTGTAGATTTGGCTCATCCAAAGATCTCTATAAGCGTCGCCGTTGATCTGCTGATATAGCTGATCAATGTTGTTCATTAAATCACCGTATTTAGCCTTCAAAGCCACATTGTCATTAATAAATTGAGCGAGCGCAGCATCTTCTTGCTGTTTTTGGTTAATTAACCCTATGTTTTTTAGGCCATTCAGCTTGCCTCGGTAATTTTTCATTACGTTAGCGTTTTTTTTGATCCTTGTAGCCAATCTCAATTCGGTGTTTTTATCTCTTTTGCCAATGGTTTCCATAGTAGTGTTCTGGAAATCGAATAGATCGGCAGTATATGGTAGGAGGTATTTCTCTTGGTAATTGATAAATGCTGCTGGACGATGGCGGAAAGTTTTCCCTGGATAGCCTAAGATAAAGACAAAGTCTTCTTCGTTTGTGCCATTTGCGTTTACTTTTAAAAACTTTTTAGGGGTATAAGGTACATTGTCTTTCGAATATTTTGCGGGTGAGCCATCTTTTGCAACATAAGCTCTCATAAATGAATAATCTCCAGTATGACGAGGCCATACCCAATTATCAGTTTCGCCACCAAATTCACCTATTTTCCGATTTGGGATATAAACGAGTCGAACGTCAAGAATAGTTTTGTATTTAAACAACACATATGTTTTACCGATAAACATTTCGGAAACTTCGGCTTTAATGGTAGGGTCTTTTTTTTCTGCCTCAATCACAATGTTTTTCATTGCATTATTGATGATCTGTAAACGCGATGAGGGGTCGTCGATGGTAGCGGCGGCACCAAGTACTTTATCTGATACATCTTCATAGCTATCTGTAATGCGGCAAGTTAAATCTTTAGCTTCAAGTTCTTGTTCACGTGTTTTAGCTACAAATCCGTTGTTCAGGTAGTCATGTTCTGGTGTGCTGGCTAACTGCACTGCACTGAAAGCGCAATGGTGGTTGGTGATAATTAATCCATCATTTGATACAAATGAACCTGTACATCCTCCAACTTTTACAAGTGCGTCGACCAAACTAACACCCTTGGGATTGTATACCTCATTTTGATCGATTTTAAGGCCGGCTTTCTGAAGGTCTAATTTATGTATTTCGCTAAGCGGAAACATCCCTTCTTCGGGTAAATGGGAGCCCAACTGGATTATGCCTAAACATAATAATAAAGTGATTATTGCAATTTTCTTATCCATAAGTGTGTTATGTGCTTAAATTGCAAAGCTAACGATTTTGTTTAATGCTATTGAAAATGTTGAATTTTGTTGAATTGTTAGTTAATGTTTGTTTAACGATTTCGTAACTTTACAGTTCAATCCAATTTCATGGCCGAAGATTTAACAATTGCCAAAACAGGCACTAAAGAAGAACAGTATAGCTCATTAATTCCTCAAATCGAAGCACTTCTTTTTGGCGAAACAGACTTAGTAGCAAATTTAGCGAATGTTTGCGCTGCCTTAAAAGAACAGTTTAATTGGTTTTGGGTAGGTTTTTATTTGGTTAAAAATGAGGAGTTGGTGTTAGGGCCATTCCAGGGTCCGGTGGCTTGCACCCGGATAAAGAAAGGTAAGGGTGTTTGCGGTGCCGCTTGGGTACAGGCGCAAACTATAATCGTTCCAGATGTGGATGCCTTTCCAGGGCATATTGCCTGCGCTTCGGCATCAAGATCTGAGATTGTTTTGCCATTGTATCGCCAAGAGGAAATTATTGGCGTGTTGGATGTTGATAGTGAATATCTTGCTCATTTTAATGAAGTTGATTCTATCTACCTAAATAAAATAATTAATCTATTAAATGCCTAAATTACCCTACTCATTTTATCAACGGGATGATGTAGTTAGCTTAGCTGTTGAGCTTTTGGGTAAGCAACTTTTTACCTTAATTGATGGTAAATTAACCGGAGGCACTATCGTTGAAACCGAAGCGTACAATGGCATAAACGATAAGGCTTCTCATGCCTATGGTAATCGTTTTACCCCTCGAACGGCAACAATGTACGATACAGGTGGAATAACTTATGTTTACCTGTGTTACGGTATCCATCACTTGCTTAATGTGGTAACAGCGCCAAAAGGTAATCCGCATGCTGTACTAATTCGTGCCGTTGAGCCATTAGAAGGTATCTCCGTAATGTTGGAGCGAAGGAATATGAGCAGTTTAGCTCCGAGGATTACCGCAGGCCCAGGATCCGTAGCAAAAGCTTTTGGAGTAGATAAAAAGCTGAATGCTAAAGATTTATTGGGGGAGGAAATCTGGATTGAAGACAATGGACTTCAAATAGATCCGGTACAAATAGTTGCCTCGCCAAGGGTTGGTGTTGATTATGCAGGTGATCATGCTTTATTGCCATGGCGATTTTATGTAAAGGGAAATCCTTATGTGAGTAAGCCGAACTCTTAATCAACGGCTAGGTGAAACGCCAGTTTTAAGTCTAACAGAAACGTACGATGAACGTAGGATGAGCATAGGATGAAAAGTTGCTAGTCTGTTAATACTTTTTTCACTAATATTGCCGCATGAATTTTGAAAACAATTTACTTTTTTCTCAAAGCTTAGATCTTCAG
>DATJDT010000368.1:0-1692 GCA_035497275.1 Pedobacter sp. | reverse complement strand
TATAAGTTGCATCAACGCTTTGTTTTTCGGTAACCTCAGCAGTTCTCCATCTTCTTGTATCATAATACCAATGTCCTTCTTGGAAAAATTCTACTCGGTATTCGTTTTGAATTAGGGTACGAAGATCAGTCTGATTAATCCCAACGGCTATACCATAGCGATTATCAGCACCGGCTAAAATACCTGCACGTTTCCTTATTTTAATTACCTGTGAAACAGCCAATTCAGTTTGACCAAGTTCATTTAAGGCCTCCGCGTAACCCAGTACAGCTTCTGCTAGCCTAATCATAGGGTAAGCTCTTTTTATGCTTAAGGTAGCGTATGGGGCAATATCGTTACACATCTTTCTACTATAGTAGCCCGTATTGGTATGATATTGCAAAATTCCATCACCAGTAAGTGCATTCGTTGCCTTATTGAAATAGATATCAACGGGTTGCATTGCAGTGGTAGTACGGTTACAAACCAGCGCTTGGTTGTA
The DNA here is from genome assembly GCA_035497275.1 of Pedobacter sp. GTDB lineage: Bacteria > Bacteroidota > Bacteroidia > Sphingobacteriales > Sphingobacteriaceae > Pedobacter. The sequence continues at coordinate 1,211 of DATJDT010000368.1, read as the reverse complement.
AATAATCGAGTTATCAAAGCGAGGATCTCTATTAGCATATGGATTTGCTGGATTGTAGGGATAAGCTGATGAAGAAGCGGTAATAGCCTTTCCATCTTTCATGCCAAATGCTTTAACCACATTCTCACTAGGATTACTATAAGCCAAACTATTCGATATGCCACTTCTGCTCCAAGGAAACCACATTGTTTCAAGTTCCTTTGAATTACCTTTATTGAATACAAAAATGTATTCCGTATTTTTTCTGTCTAGGATAAACATGTTTTTAAAACCTAAACCTGGTTGAGTTGTGTTATCTTCAACTAATGCATATTCTGGCAAATCAAGTACGGCCTTACAAGCATCAGCCGCTTTTTGCCATAAAGATTGATCATATGTTGGTGAATAGGCAATTAATGGCACAATACTACCTGTCCCTGTTGATTTACCATTGTACAATGGACTTGCGGCTGTAACTAAAACTCTTGCTTTTAAGGCTTTGCATGCCCCAGAAGTGACTCTTCCATAATCACTAGCCTCTAATACCAAAGAAGTAGGGAGGTTTTTTACAGCTTCATCCAATTCTTTAACAACATAATCTATACATTCTTTATAGGTATTACGTTTGTATTCATAAGATGGTAACTCATCTGTTACCTCATCTCCCATTAATTGTACACCACCATAAAGTCTAACTAAAGCAAAATAATACCAAGCTCTCATGAATCTTGCTTCTGCAATTAATCTTGTTTTTCGTGCTGCAGAAAGTGGAGAACTTGGTGCGTTTTTCATGAAAATATTTGCCGCTCTAATTTTCTTATAGTATGCTAGGTAATAAGCATTAAACAAATGACTATTAGAGGTTAACGAAGAAGTAAGTAAAGGAATTTGAGGACTAGAACTGTAACCGGCAGAAACATTCGTTGTTAATGTTTCAAAATTATCGTTCATAGAACCTAGGTAAGTACTTGCATAAGGCACAATATCCATCCCTGTGTAAGCATACATATCCGTTAAAAAATTTAAGGTAAGTGTACTATCTGCAAATACCTTTGCTTCTGTTAAAGGCTCAATTTTCGGATCAAGAAAACTAGCTTTCTTACATGATTGAGCCATTGCTAATGCGCAACAGGTCATTACTATAAAATAATATTTTTTCATTATATATTCTTTTTTAATGGTCATGACTATAAGCCTATTTGGATACCAAAATTTATAATACGCTGTTGAGG
>DATJDT010000367.1:0-7258 GCA_035497275.1 Pedobacter sp. | reverse complement strand
TACTTGAGTTATAATCAACACCTGTTTTGATTTGATTGAAATCACGTCGTCCAAGAAAACCTGCAATTTCATAAGTTAAGAACATCAAAATCAGCGTAATTTGTAAGTCGCCTTTTGTAAGCAATGCAGCAATTAGTATTGGTATATCTATTATTCTAATCCATCTTAATTTCCATTTTAATTTAAAAATCAAGGACTGCATTAAATTATGAGATTCGGTATCTAGTTGAATAGGCCAACTATTTTGTTCCTGATGTTGTGAAGCGATTTCAGCATTCATATTTTGCCATTCCTGTTGTAAGTCCATCTTATTTTTGGGTTAAAATATTTGCAAGTTGTTGTTTTATTCTATGAAGTTTAACATTGGTGTTGCCCTTCGAAATTCCGATTATTTCACTTATTTCTGAGTTGTCAAAACCGTCGAGATGAAGCATGATGATACTACGGTCTATCTCTGTTAGTTGTTTGATAGCACGATATAATGAGTCTGCTCTTTCAGAAAGTTCGTGTGGTTCAGTATAACTCTCTATTAAAATACTTGCTTTAATGCTTGTTAATTTTTTCCTTTTTCCTAAATAGGTTAATGCTACGTTTAGGCTAATTCGATAAAGCCAAGTCGAGAACTTTGAGTTGCCTTGAAAACGTTCGTACGCACTAAAACTTTGTAAGACGATTTCTTGATATAGATCCTTCCTATCATCAAAATCATCTGCATATAAATTTACTACCTTGAGAATAATGCCTTTATTTGCTTCAATTTTTTGGAGGTATGATTCGGCTGCCATTTATTTATTCAGCTTGTGCGTGCCGTCTTTGGAATAGCTATTTTTAATTTGAGTATAAATTTTGAAGAGCGACAAAATAAGTGAAATGATGGTTATACCAAGCATTGGGTACTTTAGCAAAAAGGGTAGATCTGTGATGCTCACAATAATGAGTAGAAATGCAGTGGTGGCGATGCCTGAAGTTTTACTGTCCATATTATCTTTTTTAGTATGGACAGTTAGTAAGGGATGAACCGCAAAAATTACACGAAGCAAAAATTAATTTTCAAGATATCTTTTGCTGTACGTAATTCCCATTAAATCATAGCGTTTAAATTGTGTTTTTAACCGTTTTAGAAAATCTGGATAATTTTTGTTGACTTTTGGGCTCCATAACATTTCGCTTAATGCATCTAATCGAGGAAATAACATATAGGTTGCTTTGGCAGGGCTACTTATATACTCTGACCATAAATTGCCTTGTGCACCCCAGATGTGTTGCTGTTGGGCTTCGGTAAGTTCAGTCGGAATAGGATCATATTGATAAACTGTAGCCAATGGTAAAAGCTTGGCAGCTGTTAAACTATCTTCTTTTACAAATTGAGCATGGTTAAAGTATAATTTTGTTTCTGGTGTCATAATTACTTTATGGTTTGCTTTGGCAGCTGCTATTCCACCCTTTTCACCTCGCCAGCTCATTACAATCGCATTGGGAGCTAAGCCTCCATCTAAGATCTCATCCCAGCCAATAATTGTTTTGCCCTTACTATTTACAAATTTTTCAATACGATGGATGAAATAGCTTTGTAAAGCACTTTCATCCTGCAAATTATTGTCTTTCATAATTTGCTGTGCTTCTGGCGATGCTCGCCACCATATCTTTGAAGCCTCATCGCCACCAATGTGAATGTATGGTGATGGAAATAAGGCTATTACCTCAGTTAAAACATCCTGCAAAAATTCAAATGTCTTTTCTGTAGGCTGTAATACATTATTGTATTTATTCATCATGCCCCAAGTTTGCGGCACTTCATATTTTTTATTCGGTTCTGTTCCTAATTCAGGATAGGCTGCTAAAACAGCCATGCTATGTGCTGGCATTTCAATTTCGGGGATAATGGTGATATACCTCTTAGCAGCGTACTCAATCACGTCTATAATTTCTTCTTGAGTATAATAACCTCCATGTTTAATGCCGTCGGTTTTAATTGCGGCATCTTTTGGGGTAATCTTTACTTCGGTTGGTAAAACTTCATATCGAATTCCTTCATTTCCTTTACCTGGCCAAAGCCCCACGATACTTCCACTTCTCCACGCGCCAATTTCGGTCAATTTTGGATATTTCTTAATTTCAATTCTCCAGCCATGATCATCTGTTAAGTGCCAGTGAAAATAGTTCATTTTATGAAGTGCTAGATAGTCGATGTATTTTTTAACAAAATCTACATCAAAAAAATGCCTACTAACATCAAGATGCATACCACGGTAATCAAAGCGGGGATAATCGGTTATGGAAACTGAAGGAATTACAGGTTTAGATATTTGTTGAGTGGGTAGCAATTGGATAAGCGTTTGGATGCCATAAAAAATGCCAGTATCGGACTTTGCGGTAATAGAAATAGAAGATTGATTTGATTGAAGTGTGTATGTGCCAGAATTGCCTTTTAAATTTTTATCAATAGAAAGTGTTATCACATTTGTCTCAATAAAACGAGTCGTTATTTCTTCCTCCAATTGGATATGGTAGTATTTATTGATATAATCTGATAAGAATGACGCCGAAGGTAAATTTGTTTGATCGGCAAAAAGTATTTTGGTGTTCTTATTAATCAAAAATGGCTTATTAGTTGCTGAAGTTACTATGTGAACAGGTTGAGGAATAATACTTATTTCTTGAGCTGAAAGGTTAAAGCTGAAAACGAAGAGCAAAAAGCAAAAAGCAAGTTTTTTCATTGAAATATAATTTTTTTAGCGGTAATTGATTTCTTTCAAATGTAAGAATTCTACAGCTAAATAGTTTCCTCGGCTTAAGAGGAACTAAAGGGTTACAGTTTAATCTCCTTTGCTATACTCTGCACTAGAAAATACGAAATGGCAAAATGAAAAAATCCCGATAACCTTTAGGCTATCGGGATTAAATTTATTAGCTAATTAAAAAGCTTATTTTCCTTTTTTCTTGCTTTCTTCGCCTTCCATTTGCTCTTTTAATTGAGCTAATACGCCAAGATCACCTAAAGTAGATTTCTCTACAGAATCTTTTACTTTTTTAACTGCACTTACAGAAGCTTTAGCTTCTTTCTTTTTAGTAGCTCTTTCTTCAGCAGCAACTTCTGCTTTAGCCTCTTCCCAGATACGGGCGTGAGAAACAACGATACGTTTAGCATCTTTGTTAAACTCAATGATTTTGAAATCATTAGTTTCTTCAGCTTTGATTACAGAACCATCTTCTTTAGCCATATGTTTTGTAGGTACGAAACCTTCAACACCATAAGGTAAAGCAATAACAGCACCTTTATCAGTTACTTTAACTACAGTACCTTGATGAATTGAATCAAGTGTAAAGATAGTTTCGAAAGTATCCCAAGGGTTTTCTTCTAATTGTTTGTGACCTAAGCTTAATTTGCGGTTTTCAACATCAAGTTCTAAAACAACAACATCTAGGGTATCACCAACTTTAGTAAACTCGTTAGGGTGGTTAACTTTTTTGCTCCAAGAAAGGTCAGAAATGTGGATTAATCCGTCAATTCCTTCTTCAATTTCAACAAATACACCGAAGTTAGTCATGTTTTTAACTACAGCTTGGTGCTTGCTTCCAATTGGATATCTTTCGGCAACATTACCCCAAGGATCTTGAGTTAATTGTTTAATACCTAAGCTCATTTTGCGCTCGTCTCTATCTAAAGTTAAAACTTCAGCTTCGATTTCATCACCAACTTTCAAGAATTCTTGTGGTGAACGTAGGTTTTGTGACCAGCTCATTTCTGAAACGTGGATTAAACCTTCAACACCTGGGATGATTTCTAAGAAAGCACCGTAATCAGCTACAGTAACAATTTTACCTTTTACTTTAGAACCAACAGCTAAGTTAGCATCTAAATTTTCCCAAGGGTGTGGAGTTAATTGTTTTAAGCCTAAAGCAATACGTTTTTTCTCATCATCAAAGTCTAAAACAACAACGTTGATTTTTTCGTCTAATGATAATACTTCTTTTGGATGCTCTATGCGGCCCCAAGAAATATCAGTAATGTGCAATAAACCATCAACACCGCCTAAATCGATGAACACACCAAAGTCAGTAATGTTTTTAACAGTACCTTCTAATACTTGTCCTTTTTCTAATTTAGAAACGATTTCAACTTTTTGGCTTTCTAAATCGTCTTCAATTAATATTTTATGAGAAACAACTACGTTTTTAAACTCATGATTAATTTTAACAACTTTGAATTCCATTGTTTTACCAACGTAAACATCGTAATCGCGGATAGGTTTAATGTCGATTTGAGATCCAGGTAAGAATGCCTCTACACCCATGATATCAACAATTAAACCACCTTTAGTACGGCTTTTCACGAAACCATTAATAATGGTATCATTGTCAAGCGCAGCGTTAATAGTTTCCCATGAACGTTGTGTTTTTGCTCTCTTACGAGATAAAATCAACTGACCATTCGCATCTTCTGGAGCTTCTACGAAAACATCCACTGAATCGCCAATTTTCAAATCAGGTGTATCACGGAACTCTGAAGTAGATACTAAACCGTCAGATTTGAATCCAACATTTAATACTACGTCTTTGTTGTTGATAGACACAACGATACCACTAATGATTTCGCCTTGCGTGATTTGATTGAAAGTATCTGTATACATATCTTCAAACTTTTTACGGTCTGCGTCACTGTAGTTACCAAATACTTTATCATCTGCATCCCAATCAAAATCTTGATCTGGTGTTGCTAATGATGATTTGATTTGTTCGATAGAAACCGAATCAGCTTCTGACTCAATTGTTTCTTTCTCGGTTAGACGAGCGTCTGCACCTTGTAGTTCGGCTGTTTTAGCCTCTAGTTCTTTTTCTGCTACTTGTTTTTTAGCCATTAATTAATAATCTCCTTTGTTCCCTATTTAGGGACTGCAAAGGTAGAAATTTCTTTTTTAAAAGAAAAGAAATTTTTAATAAATGTTCTGATTCTTAAGGGTATAGTCAAAAATGGGTGAGTTATATCCAAATTGACTACCTCACCTTTTAAATTATTAGATTAATTTAATAAGCTGTTAAAATATTTCTCGTCTGCTGGTGGCATTTCAACTTCCACTTTTTTCGCTCTTAATGAATCAAGTGATTTATTCATTTTTTGAATATTAGTTGAAAATAATAAGAATAGCTTGTCGGAAATGTTTAATTCTTTTGCGCTTTTTATTGTCTGAATATAATGACCATCTTTTATGCTAACATTTTTATAAAAACGATATATAGCTGCTTTAGCTTTTGCAAGTTCTGGTTTTTGATATTTATTTTTAGTACGGTCGTTAATTTCCTTATTTACAATATCCAAATCTACATCTATAAATCTGTTTTCTAATACATATTGTTTAGTAAGGCCATTTGTGTTAATGGTAGTTATTTTTTGCAGATTGGCAGCTGTAATTTTTTCTGGCGACTTATCGCATGATAATAATAAAGTTGCAATTAAGGCTATAGTTAGGATTGATAGATTTTTCATTTATGATCTTTGTTATTTATGATTTAATTAAAATAATATTAGTGTTATCGATTTACCATGAGTTCCATGTTGCGCTCATTGAAACGTTTGCTGCGTCTGATCCGGTGGTTACGGTAAAAACCCATCCAATTGGCACGGTTTTTAGTATAGAATAAACTTTAGTTGAAGACTGTCCTGGATATAATGCAACACTCCAGCCACCAGGATAGATATTTGGATTACTGTTTGTTGTTAATAATACACCGAGAATGTTATTGTTTTTTACGGTATAGTCTACAACCTGATTTCCATTAAAACTTAGTGTGCCCGAGGTTTGAGCGGGATAAGCGAAAGATGCACTGGCACTTTGAAGACCACCGCCACCTTCGTCACATATATCACACCATTCTAGATTCGGATCCCAGCAAAGTCCAGGAGGGCAGATTTCATCAGCATGAGTGATAAGCGTTGGAAAAAACAACATGCCTAACAATAAACACGCTATTGTTTTGTTTTTGCTTTTTTGGTTTTTATTCATATTATATGTTTTTGAACATAGGAAAATATTTTCCTATAACATATAGACGGCAAAGATGGGCCTTGGGCGTAGATTAAATTTAATTTAATATGAAAATTTTTTAAGTTAAATATAAAATTATTTAACCTGTGTTTTATATGCTAACTGTAAGGAGTGGAAGCGAGCTAGTTCTTCCTGAAAATTCCTTTTGTAAATCCTTCACCTATTAAGGTGCTATCATCTCTTATAAGCAATAAAAAAGTGTTTTCTTGTTGCTTAAACTTAATCACATCTCCCTCTATCACATAATGGGCAGTAGTTAAGGAATCTAGGTAGCTGTCCTGGATTACAACTGAATCTTTAGATTTAAAATCGAATGATTGATATTGGGCGTCGGTATCTGTTACATATTTGCCCGAAACAACTTTCTCTACGATAAAGCCCAAATAAAAGAAATAACCAATAATAAGAACTGTTGCTGCGGAAAAAACCATAAACATCTTGTTTGGGACAAATTTGATAATCACAAAAAGCAAAATAAGCATCACCAAGATAGCAAGTATAATAAACGCAATATTGGATTGATCTTTTTCCGCCTGTTGGCTCACTGCAGCTATTGGTTCTGCGGCTTGTTTAATAGGAGCAGGGCTAACCCTTTGCAAATAATCTTTGCTTACCCATCCTTCACCGTTGGTTACCCGAATTTTGAAATATTTGGAATCGGAAGAATCTAATACGGCAACATTTTCATCTTGCGGAACAAAACCAATTTTTTTACTAGTAGGGTCTTTTGTTTCTCTAACATTTAATTTATCAGCAGTAACCTTATATAGATCTTGCGCATGTGCATTAAGTGAAAAAAGAACGAAAGTAAGTAGCAAAAGAAAATATCTATTCATGATCATCATATATTAGCATCAAAATTAAAGATGCTAGTAAAAACTAATAAGGCGCAAACTTAGGAAAATCTTAAAAATTAACGTTAATTTTTAAGAAAGGTTTTGATCTGAGAGATATAATTTAGCTGATTTCCTTGAGAGCGTAAGGATTATTTTTCTTCCTTTAATTTCGCGATAACCTTTTCTAGCTTTACCTTATCTTTTGCATAAGGTGCTAAATCAAATAAAGCTACTTTTCTAAATTCTATAGGGTGACTTTCACTTTGCAATGAGATATAACCACTAGTTAAAGCTTTTCCATCCTGCTTTACTTTTGGATCAAAATTACTTACACTTCCACCACCTATTTGTGGTTTTGTATATTGTAACACTAATTCC
>DATJDT010000366.1:0-6265 GCA_035497275.1 Pedobacter sp. | reverse complement strand
AACAAACCATCAGGAAAATGATTATGGAATATTTTCCCTACTCCCATCATAAAGTAACCTGCATTTTTAAAATACTGATGCATAAAAACAGTAGATTTTGTGAGCGGGTTAACTGATTGAATGTCATTATCCTTGATCATCCCATAGATACCTGTAGATGATGGACGTAAACCTGTAAGGATGGATGCTCTTGAGGGACCGCACAAAGGAGCTTGGCAATGCGCATTTTTAAATATAGCACCACTTGCCGCTAATCGGTCAATATTGGGTGTGATTGCATCAGGGTGACCCATTGCACCCACGAAATCGTTCAGATCATCGACAGCAATCATTAAAATATTAGGTGCTTGTTTTTTCTTTTGTTGGGCAAAACATTCACTCATTGCTAAAAAGCAAAAAACAAAAAACAAAATATTGGTCTTTTTCATGCTTCTAATTTGCAATCATTTACTTTAACAACAGGGTGAATAAATCGCTAAATTAGGGGGTGGGATTAGTTGTAGACATTGATTGTCCATTAAATCTTCTTTTGTTGGCTATTCATTAGAAAGCTGATAGGTTTTCCCTTTTTCTGTCATGAAATCTATTGTATAATATTTTTGCTGGGAAGATTCTACTAGCGTTGCTTCAGCGCTTATTTCAGGGTTAGTCGGTGTAATAAACTGAAACAAAGGATTTGGGTTTTCCCCTTTAGCAGCAAAGGCTTTGGCACCTGTAATTTTTAAGGGAACCGAGCTTCTTATTCTACACATTCCACCCAAGGTAGATTTGATCAGTCCTTTTTTCAACTGCTCCCCTTCCCATTCCATATTTACCTCAAAGCCTCCACGTGCTCTTAGCCCTTGTACTTTACCTGTTGACCAAACAGATGGTAGCGCAGGAAGTAATTGGATAAATCCAGCATGGCTTTGCAACAACATCTCTGCAACGCCACTCGTATAACCAAAGTTTCCATCAATTTGAAAAGGCGGACAAGCGTCTAATAAATTCATATATAAGCCCCCTTCAGTATGTTTTTCGGGACCAAATGAAATTGGGGTGAACAAGTTTTTAATGATGTTGTAGGCGTGATTGCCATCTAACAAACGACTCCAAGTATTTATTTTCCATCCCATGGACCAACCAGTAGCTCCATCTCCTCTAATCTCTAGTGATTTTCTGGCTGCTGCAAAAAGCGCTGGTGTTGTTTCATTAATTTGGTTTCCAGGATACAAGCCGTAGAGGTGGGAAATATGTCTATGTTTGGGATCTTGTTCTTTATAATCAGTTTGCCACTCTTGTAGTGCACCATTTGCACCTATTTTAAAAGGTAAAAGCCTTGTGAGCTTTTCTTTCAGTTCCTGTTTTAAGGCAACATCTGTATGTAGCAAGTCGGCTGCTGCGATCGTTCGCTCAAAAATCTCCCGAATAATAGTCATATCCATGGTAACCCCCATATCAATTGCAGCCAGTTTTTTATCTGCAGTATAAAAATGATTTTCGGGCGACGAACCAACCGGTGTAACCAATTGCTTTTTTTCATTCTCCACTAACCAGTCTGCATAAAACTCTGCGGCACCTTTCATAATGGGATAAGCCTCATCTTTCAAAAACGCTTTATCTCCGGTAAACAAATAGTGTTCCCACAAATGACTGCTTAACCAGCCACCTGTCATTAGCCAATAGGAAGCCGCTGGACTATTATCATTTGGAAAGGTTTCACGCCATATAGCCACGTTATGATGGGCTACCCAGCCCCTTTTAGCCCCGTACATTTTTTTTGCTGTCTCTTTGCCTGTGATGGAAATCTCTTTGATCATCTGAAACAATGGCGCATTCAGCCCAGAAAGATTGGTGATCTCTGAAGGCCAATAATTCATTTCTGCATTAATATTTAATGTATAAGCACCATTCCAAGGTGGAAGTACATCGCTGCTCCACATGCCCTGTAAATTGGTTGGTTGTCCGCCGGCACGCGACCCAGCAATCATTAGATACCGTCCAAATTGAAACAACAAGACTGCCAACCCATTATCAGTCTTCGTTTTAAATTGAATAATCCGTTGATCTGTGGGCAAGGCGGAAGCACTAGTCCCTCCTAAATCCAATTTAACAGTATTAAAAAGTTTTTGATAATCGGCTATATGAGTTGATAATAAAGTAGGGTATGTTTTTGTTTGTGCAACCTTGATGACGGCTTTATTTTTTGCCTTTGGGTCTACCCCTTCTTTACTGGGACTTTTATCAAAACCATTAAAGCTCGTAGATGCTGCCAATATGAGCACCACTTCTTGCGCGCCCTTTACTACCAATCCCTCATTGCTGGCAGCTACAGAACCTGTTTTCGTGATCGCTTTTAAGCGTCCTTCAAAAAACATACCCATCCCGCCAATTTCATCGCCATACAAAACTTGTTTATTAAATTTAAGCTCTCCAGCGTTATCATATAATTCAGGATGCTTAGCCTGATCGCCCCAACCTTCTATTTGCTTTAAAGTTCTTCTTTCGGCATAACCCGGAGCTTGTCCAAATAAATTGATGGTTGTTTGATCAATAATGTTTTGCCGAGCAGTGGGATGAACTGATGCTAAATTTGCTTTAAAACTGACCGCCCCTGGTTTATCTGAAGTAATTTTGATGATAATTGCACGGTCGGGATTACTTGCAAATATTTCTCTCTTGTAATTTATTCCATTTTGGGTATAGCTTATCCTAACTACAGCCTTAGCAATATCGAGCTCTCTTTTGTAATTACTTATCGCACCGTTTTGTCCAAAATCGAGATAAAGATCTCCCAGCGGCTGATAGTTTTGATGAAGCCTGCCTAACCAGTTTTTACGGACCATTTCCCCTGCTTCCGCATTTTTATGATCCCGCAGCAATTGGACTATTTGATCATAGGTTGGCTTAATATTAATTCCTTTAAATACATTGGACGGCTCACCACTATACAGCGTATTTTCATTCAGCTGCAGATGTTCTCTTGTTGGATTTCCAAACACCATAGCTCCAAGATGACCGTTACCAATTGGTAAGGCTTCATTCCAGTTACTAGCGGGCTGTTTATACCACAATAAATTTTGGTTATTATTGGCGATAGTTTGTGCCTTGGTTTGACCAATAGCAATTGCGAATACTAAAAACTTAAAAAGGATCTTCATAAAAATGGTTTTCTTGCTTGGCGATCACTTACAACCTATTTACATCAGTTCTAAAGGGTGATGCTGGCAATCCATCTGCATTGTATAAGTTTACCTCAGGTACATTTGCCCATCCGTATCGTGCAGCAATAGGTTTTTTAATCGCTGCATTAAATATGATAATTTTATTTCCTTTTATTGTTGCTGTTGCTGTTTTAAATTTATTATCCTCTCCAGCAATGGTAAATCCCTTTAAAGGATCAGTATTTCTTTGTAGAAATCCTTTGGTAGCATGGCTAAATTTTAGGATAATTTGGTTGCCTTTGATTTGATACGAACGATAAATAGGGCCAGAATATTCGATATTTTCTTTGTAGGCTAATTTTCTTGCTGCTAAAGCTAGTCTCCCGCCAACAGGTTGCTTGTAAGCTGGATGAATATCATTAGCATTACCACAGTCGGTAGTTACAACTAAGGCAGTATTTTTTACCTGCTGAGAAACCAATAATTGAGATTCTCTAATTTCAGGGATCATCTCTTTATAAGGCGCAATCTGTACAATTAAAAAAGGAAAATCACCCTGCTTAAAATCGGTTCTCCAATTTTTAATGAGATTAGACAGTACTTGTTGATAATCTTTAGCGCGACCATTATTTGCTTCTCCTTGATACCAGGCTACTCCTTTTATCGCAAATGGAAGTAATGGTGCTATCATTGCATTGTATAGCCCATTTTTTATCAGTGGTCTTAACCAAGTATTATTCGCTTTCGAAAGAGAATCTGCTTTGCGGTTAGCTGCCTCAAATCTTTGGACAACAGGAGCTAGTTGAGTATTAGATTCAAATGCTTCGTTACTTGTCCAATCTTCTGCCGGTGTACCTCCGTAGGCCGAAAAAACAATACCAATAGGTACATTTAATTGCTGATAGAGGTCTCTGGCAAAGAAATAACCTATTGCTGAAAATTCGGTAACTGTGGCAGGAGAGCAGACTTTCCAAATACTATTTGCATCCGTTAATTTTCCTTTTGAATACTTCAACGGTACTTTATAACTTCTTATCAATGGATAATTAGCTTCATCCCTTTCTTTCTCCCAATCTTTTATCGGTTGCTGTTTTGGTCGTGGTCCTAATTGCCGCTCCATGTTTGATTGTCCGCTGCACAGCCAAACTTCGCCAACTAAAATATCATTAATAGTTACTGTATTTTTTCCAGATATCACCATCGAAATACCTTTTCTAACATAGGTCATAGCGCTGAGTTTAACCATCCATTTTCCATCAATGGTTTTGGTTGTTTGCTTTTGACCGTTAAAGGTAACTGTTACCTGTTCTCCTTCATCTGCCGTTCCCCAAATAGGGACTGCAACACCTTTTTGCAAAACCATATGATCGGTAAAAAGGCTGTTAGGCTTTACGTTAGCAAAAGCGATATTAAACGAAAACAGTAAAGAGAGGCTTAAAATAATAATCTTCATAAATAAATAGTTAATAGCGATGGAGCTATCTTTTAATTCGCCTTAAAAAAATTGTTGAAGTAAAGCAGTTGATATTTGATCGCATTGCTCCAATACATCCAGTTATGTGCTCCAGGCCGCTCTGTATAATCGTGGTTTATTTTTTGTGCTAATAGCTTCTCATGGAGATTTCTATTAACTTTCAAAAAGAAATCATCAATTCCGCATTCAATTACAATTCGTTGCTCATCATTTTTTAATTGATCAACCAAATTAATAACCGTGTTTTTATTCCAGTTATCGGTGTTAGAAGCATAATCGCCAAGTGACTTTTTGATATCCCAATTATTTGGAAACGGACGAATATCTACCCCTCCACTCATACTTCCAATTGCACCAAAAAAATCTTTATGTCGTATACCTAAGTAAAATGCGCCATGTCCTCCCATGCTTAAACCTGTTATGGCCCTGGCTTTTCTGTCGGCAATGGTGCGGTAGTGCTTGTCAATATAATCGGGTATTTCTACGGCAACATTTGTCTCATACCTTTTGGTACTGTCTATCGGACTATCAAAATACCAACTACCATAAGCGCCATCGGGACAAACGATGATCATGTTGTATTGATCAGCTTCATTTAAAATACCAGGTACTCTTTTTACCCAACCACTGTAACTATCACTATAGCCATGTAAAAGATAGACCACAGGAAAATGTTTTGACTTGTCTTTGTACGACGCTGGAGTGATTACAACAGCTTTTACATTTTTCTTCATGCTTGCACTGTAAATAGCTACTGTATCTACCTTTGCGGCAAAAGCATTTAAGGATAGGCTGAATAACAAAGCAAATGTGAGCAATAGTTGCTTGTTTGTATTTTTTATGGACGACAACATAAGATTATAATTAATTTATTTCAATTTCAAATCTAGCACATCCCCGTTAATAGAACGAATGTTGGCAGGCAAATGAATAGTAATAACACCATTATTTTCTTTGTAGTTGATTTTTGCATTATTCCCTAATAGTTTAACACTTTCAACTGACTGGATTGTTTTAAAAGTAATATCTGTTGCTTGCAGTGGCAATACTGGAGGTTTAGTGCTATTTGGCACGGGCGGAATTGCAAACAAATAACGATGTTTTGCGCTGGCACTTGCGGGCACCGATGACTCCTCGCCATTTTCCAACGCATGTGTTCCTGTAGTAGCAATCTTATTTGTTTTCATCCAAGCGGCTATTTCATTTAAACTTTTTACCATTTCATTGGTAAACACGCCTTCTTTGGTAGGTCCGAAATTCAATAAAAAATTAGTATTTGTTGCAGCACAATTTGCCAATAGATTTAATACATGGGTGGTAGATTTCATTGGGCTTTTTGTATACCCCCATCCACTGGCAGTTATGGTAGAGCAGAACTCTGCCCAAGTAGTTTGTACTTCTTTTGGCAAAGCGTGATCGCTTTCAAAAGTTTTATAATCGCCATAACCAAAAAACCTTGGGCTTACCACTATACCTGGCTGGAGCTGACGGATTCGTTCCATAGTAATAGTGTGTGCTCTTGCAATATTGTCTTTCGGGATATCTGGTCCACCATCAAACCAAATCATGTCTATTTTACCATAGTTAGTCAATAGTTCTTCAATCTGCCCTTTAAGATAAATTGCTACTTCTTCATAATGCTTTTGCT
>DATJDT010000365.1:0-4571 GCA_035497275.1 Pedobacter sp. | reverse complement strand
TTCGGGTTGCCATCTCTGTCACCACCTGGCCAAAAACCCAATTCAATAATATTCTTCGAATCAACGTGAAACTCACTCAGTAACTGATTAACTCCAGTTTGAATATTTGCAGCAGCAAAGTAAAAAACATTTTCTAAATACCATGCTAAGTTTAAAGCTTCATCAACGGGAGTAGGCGACTTTTTATTAAAAAATGGGGTTTTCCCTAATTGTTGTAATAATTGATTAATAACACTGATATCATTAATTTTAATAGCTGCTGTTAAGTCATTGATGATCGCCAATACGCTTCCTGGATAAAACTGCGTAGGATGAGCGGTTAACACCAATCTTAATGAAAAATCTTCAATCAGCTTATCTACTTTTTGATGAAGTTCCTTGCTATCAACCGTTTTATGAAATAAGGCTCTTAATGAACTTTGCTCGTCTTTAACATTGAGTTTATTAAAAGACGCATCTTCAACAGCATCAAAAAGCACAACCTGTCGCTCTATATATTGGATAAATCTAAAGAGTAAATCGGTGATTTCTTTGCTGTTGGTATTCGACGTATATTTTGCAATAAATTGTTCAATAATCTCCGCTGGGGTTTCATGATTTTTTACGCCATCCTCACAACTTTTTATAAATAATG
The DNA here is from genome assembly GCA_035497275.1 of Pedobacter sp. GTDB lineage: Bacteria > Bacteroidota > Bacteroidia > Sphingobacteriales > Sphingobacteriaceae > Pedobacter. The sequence goes on along the minus strand of DATJDT010000365.1, from coordinate 3,937 downwards.
GCAGTAGTGTACCTGTATCCTTAATTTTATAAAAAGGAAGAGTTAAAAAAAGACTGTTATAAAGTTCGAAACGGGATATAACTTCGTTATTAAAAATAGATTCTCGCTGGTTAGTAGGTTGTTGTGATTGCATGCGGATAAGATAGTAATTTATCCTTTAATAACAAAAATAATACAAAAAGTGCGCTGTCGACAGCCGCCATAATTTTTGCAAGTTCCAGATAAAGTTACTACCTTGTAGCTTATAAAAGTCGTGTAAAACAACTTTTTAAAAGTATCTATGAAATTTTCTTAAGGAAATTTTATAAATTGTTAATTTTTTGGGAAAAACAGTCCCGGCGTTTCGTCGGGACTGTTTTATTTAATGTGCATCCACTGGGATGTTTGTGTTCTTCTTAAATTTTTGCAAGTATAACAACGGGATAGAGCATAACATAATCAAACCAGCCACCCAATAAGCATCATTGTAAGTTAGCAACATTGTTTGTTTAATTAACGATCCTTCAATTGCCTTCATAGCCATCAGTTTTGCATCTAAATAGGATGAGCCTTTTGCCATAAAACCATTGATCAAAGCATTTGCTTTTTGAACAAATGCAGGATTATATTCGTTTACATTAGCTACCAAATTACTTCGATGAAAACCCATGCGAACATGGATGAGTGTGGTTAATGCAGCTATTCCAAACGACCCGCCCAACTGGCGACTCATGTTATTTAACCCAGAACCCTGACCGATTTCTGGACCTTTTAAGTCTTGCACCGCTAATGTTGTAAGGGGAACGAAAAGTAAAGCCATTCCGAAACCTCTAATTACCAGCGGCCAGAAAAAATCACCTGTCCCAGATGATAACGTAGATTTGCTCAACATAAAACAAAAAACGAAAAACAGGAACATTCCACCGGTTGCCATAAATTGAGCGGGAACTCCTTTTTTAAGCATTATTCCAATAAATGGCATCATGGCAATCGTACAAACCCCACCCGCAATGAATAGTTTTCCAGTCTGCAATGGCGTAAATCCTAGTAAATTTTGTGCAAAAATCGGGAAAACAAAGACTGAACCATATAAGCCAAAACCTAAAATGAAGGACGTAAACATTCCTATCGAAAAGCTGCGATGGCGCATAATTTTAAAATTTACGATCGGGTGATCGGTACTTAGCTCACGCCAAATAAACAATAGCAAACCAACAACAGATGTTACAGCCAACATCACAATATAAGGCGCAGCAAACCAATCTTCACTTTCACCCTTTTCTAATAAAGTTTGCAAGCTTCCAACCGCTACCGCTAATAATCCAATTCCATACCAATCCACAGGTTTTCCTTTGCCATCTTTCGGTGTTTCCCGAATAAAGGTAATTGTACAATAGGCAGCCAGTATCCCGACGGGAATATTTACATAAAAAATCCAAGGCCAGTCTGCAATTTCCAAAATATAGCCACCAATGGTAGGCCCAACCGTAGGCCCAACAACAGCTCCCAAACCAAATAAAGCGGTAGCAATACCAACATCTTCTCGCGGCCATGTTTCTATCAAAATTGCTTGGGCTGTTGAAATCAATCCACCACCCGCTAATCCTTGTAAAATCCTAAAGAGGATCAATTCCTCCAAAGATGTTGCATTACCACATAAAAAAGAAACAACAGTAAAAACGATGATCGAGGTTAAGAAATAGTTCTTTCGTCCAAATCTACTGCCTAGCCAACCCGACATAGGTAATATGATTACGTTTGCAACAGCATATCCTGTAGATAACCAGGCAACATCTTCTAAAGTAGCCCCCAGGTTACCTTGTATTTGAGGAATAGCTACGTTTACAATAGTGGTATCTATTAGCTCCAAAAGCGAAGCTGTAATTACAGTAAACGTAATTATCCATTTTTTAAACCCTACTTCGGCCATGGTTAATAATATTAAATAGCAACTGAAACTTTAACACTCATTCCTGGGCGCAATTTTTCAAGTAATGCTTTGTCTTTAGCTTGAATTTTAATTTTTACCGGTACACGTTGTACTACTTTAACAAAATTACCCGTAGCATTGTCTGGCGGCAATAACGAACCCTTAGCTCCTGTAATGGGTGCAAAATTGTAAACTTCCCCAGCAATTTCTTCATCTGGATAGGCGTCAACTATAATTTTAACCTTTAAACCAGCTTTTAATTTTTGCAATTGGGTTTCCTTAAAATTTGCTGTTACAAAGAGACTATTATTATCAACGACGGCGAATAGCGACTGTCCAGGCTGAATAAGCTGGCCTTTTTGAACATTCTTTTTTGAAACAATCCCAGTTGAGGGTGCTTTAATTTGAGTATAGGAAAGCTGCAACTTCGCAAAATCTATTTCCGATTGACGCTGAGTTACCCCAGAACTACTTACATTTAACTGTGATTCGGTTGTTCCAACTTGTTTTACTGCTGCATGGTATTGGTCTACTGCCGCTTTATAATTGGCTTGGGCTGTTTCTAACATTGCCTTCGCCTGGTCAAAAGCCTGTTGGGTTACAGCTCCGTCTTTAATCAGGTTTGCATAGCGTTGGTAATCCTTTTGGGCTAAATTCAACTTTACTTGTGCAGCTTCAATATTTGCTTTAGCTGTACTTGTATTTGCTGCTGTAGCTGCAATTTGGGCCTGTGAAACGCCAACGCCTGCATTGGCGCTAACTTTACCTGCCTCAGCTTGTTCTAATTTAATCTTATAATCTTGATCATCTAGCGTAACCAAAACCTGGCCTTCATTTACTTTTGTGTTTTCTTCAAACTTAATTTCCTTCACATAGCCCCCTACGCGAGCTACAACCGGACTAATATCCCCATCTATCTGCGCATCATCCGTATCTACGTGCTTACTGAAATATTGGTATTCTGTGAATCCGAATATCGCTCCCACTACAAGTAATACGCCAAGTATAATTGGTAGAACTTTATTTTTCTTTTTTGCTACTGTTGTCATTTTGGTTTTTATTTTGAAATTTTTCCTGTTGATTTTAATAAAGTATAGTAGGCCAACCCTGCATCGGCTTTTGCGATTTCAAGATTAATCTTTGCTTGATACAATAATGTTTCAGCATCAATCCTATCGGTAACTGAGGCTATATTATTTTTGTATTTAGAAGCTAGTAAGCGATCATTCTCAGTAGCCTGGGCAATTGATGTTTGGAGCACATTTATTTTCTGAACTGATAAAAGATAGTTTTGATAGTTTTTATTGACTTCTGTTTTGAGCTGGTCGCTTACGATAGTTTTTTGAATGCTTAGCTCTTTTTGTTGAATGGCTGCTTCCGCTACTTTATGCTTGTTTTTCCAAAGATTTGCGACATTCCAACTAACTGTTGCACCTAGCGTAACGGGAACAAGAAATTGATTTGTTGGCGGAATAAAGCTGCCACTTGGATTGATGTAATATAAATTTGCGCCTAAACCAACTGTCGGCAATTTATCAGCCTTGATGGTTTTAATATGATAGTCTGCAACCTTATTTTGCAAGTCCAACTGCTGCAACTCTTGTCGATTTGCTAAAGCACTACTCACATAATTACCAAAAGTTTCTACTGCTTTTAAAGAAACATCATTTTCTTCAACTAAAATTTCAGTATCTTCTGGTAATCCCAAGAGGATTGCCAAATTATAGTTTACTATTTTGCGATTATTTTCTATTTCAAGATCTGTTAAAGAAATATTAGCTTGCTGTAATTGAAACCTTAATACATCATTTTTTGTGACGATCCCCTGCGCGAAAAAATTCTGTGCTTGCTTTAATTGACTTGCGATCGATTCTAAGTTCTGCGCAATTACCTTTTTACTTTGCATTAATTTATACAAAGAGAAATAGGTATTGATAACAGCATAAGTAACTTCTTCCCTGTTTTTTTCAAGATCCAAGCGAACAATATTGGTTAGCAACTTGGTAGATTCTTTGGCATATTTCAATT
>DATJDT010000364.1:0-2239 GCA_035497275.1 Pedobacter sp. | reverse complement strand
TCATAACAATCCATTGCAGCTCCCAAAGCGCCCCAAGCTATCCCATATCTGGCCTGATTTAAACAACCTAATGGTCCTTTTAGGCCTTTAATGTCTGGAAATATATTTTCTTTAGGAACTTTAACGTTATCGAATACCAGTTCGCCAGTGGCTGAAGCTCTTAAACTCCATTTACCATGGGTTTCTGGTGTGCTAAAACCTTCCATACCACGTTCAACAACCATTCCCCTAATCTTTCCTTCTTCATCCTTTGCCCAAACTACAGCGATATCTGCAAAAGGAGCGTTTGAAATCCACATTTTAGCCCCATTTAAAAGATAGTGGTCGCCCATGTCTTTAATATTGGTTACCATGCCACCTGGGTTAGATCCATGATCTGGCTCTGTTAAACCAAAGCATCCCATCAGTTCGCCTGTAGCTAATTTTGGTAAGTACTTTTTACGTTGATCTTCGGTACCATAAGCATAGATTGGGTACATTACTAACGAGCCTTGCACAGATGCTGTTGAGCGAATGCCCGAATCACCACGTTCAAGCTCTTGCATAATAATGCCATAGGCTGTATAATCCAAGCCTGCTCCTCCATATTCGACTGGGATGGTTGGACCAAAAGCACCAATTTCACCCAATCCTTTAATTAGATGTTTAGGGAATTCGGCTTTTTGGGCATAATCTTCAATTATCGGACTAATTTCTTTTTTTACCCAATCCCTAACCGATTGTCGGATTAGTTTATGTTCTTCAGATAATAGCTCGTCTAATAAGTAATAATCAGGTGCTTCGTAAAGGTCTTTTTTGGCTGATGTGTTCATGTTTTACACTATATTTGGTTCTTGCTTATAGGATAACCAAAGGTAATCATATTTTTTTATCCTAAATTGTTGCTTTAAATTATTTAAACCGAATGTTTGTACAGACTGTAGCACTAAAAGATGTTAAATGTTACGCTTTTCATGGCTTTTATCCAGAAGAACAACTTACTGGAAACCATTTTTTGACAACTATAGAAGTCACCTTTTCCCCATCCACTGAAACTGAAGACTTGCAGAAAACCGTAAATTATGAGGTGCTTAATTCGATCATTTTAGCAGAGATGAAAGCAACTCAGAAATTATTGGAAACCGTTGTTAAGAATATGATGGATAAAGTATTAAATGCTTATCCATTTGTTTTAACCGCGCGTGTTGGGATTAGGAAATTACATCCGCCAATGCTAGGAGAAGTGGGGCATTCATTTGTGGAGCTTAGCTATACCAAGCCATAGCTTAAATTATAACTGTTCAAACTCTATCATTTTGTTTCGCTCCTTATCAGGAATGGCGGCGGGTTTTTTAGTGTTATAATCAAAAGCTACACAAATTGTTTTACCTCTGCTGCAAGTTATTTCTTTACCGTTTATTGTTTTAACGATTAAGTACTCTAGATCAAAACTAGTTGTTCCAATTCTTGAGGTACGAATGTACATGCTCACCTTATCATTTAAGAAAATTGGTGCCAGGTAATCTATAGAAGCTTGACCGATTACCACCCCTGTTTTGTGCCAGTCCCACTTAATGGCGTGTTCCCAATATTTGGTTCTACCTATTTCCATGTAGGTGAAGTAAGTTGCGTTGTTTACGTGTCCCATCATATCGATATCTACAAAACGCATTTCGATGGCTGTTTTATACTTAAAAGTGTCGATATGGCTAATGATTACTGACTTTTTGTCTGTTTGTTTTTCTTTTTTGCGCCAAAATGTCTTAAAAAGCATAAATTTCACGATTGGAATAAGGTTTGAACATAGACAATTATAGTTTAAAAAATTAATTAATAGGAGATATAAAAATGACTTTAGTAAAATTTAACAACAAAACGAGAAACACTGCACCTTACTTTAACAATGTTTTCGACTCTTTGTTTAGTGACGCATTAAATAAAAATTATGGTGTAAATAAAGTACCAAACGTTAATATCTATGAGGATGAAAATGGCTATAAAATTGAATTAGCTGCTCCAGGTTTAACGAAAGAAGATTTTAAGATTGATCTTAAAAAGGATAATCTTTCTATTTGGGCGGAGAAAAAAGCAGTTGAAAACGAGGTGAAAAAAGACTATACCCGTCAAGAATTTGAGTATAGTTCATTTGCAAGGTCATTTGTTTTGCCTGAAGGAGTTGATGCAGATAAAATAAGTGCTAATTTTGCTTCGTCTTTTTTGCCAATAGTGATGTTTAAAATGCCATTTACATATTCAGCAC
>DATJDT010000363.1:0-9805 GCA_035497275.1 Pedobacter sp. | reverse complement strand
TTACTTTCTTTGGTTTTGGCAGGTGTTTTTCAATTAGTGCTCGGCCTTATTAAGGCCGGCACTATTGGCAATTATTTTCCTTCCAGCGTTATCCAAGGAATGTTAGCAGCAATTGGTTTGATTTTAATATTGAAGCAACTGCCTCATGCCCTAGGGGTTGATAGCGACTTCTTAGGTGATGAAAAGTTTTTTCAAGACGACAATCAAAATACCTTTTCTGCTATAGGCAATGCCTTAAATCAGTTTAGTGTTGCCGCCGTTTTGATTAGCTTGTTAGCAATTTTAATTCTGGTATTTTGGCCAAAGATCAAAACATTAAACGTAGTCCCAGCTCCCTTAATAGTGGTAGCACTCGGGATTACCCTGAGCCTGGTTTTTCAAGGAACGCCATATGCATTAAGGGCAGAACAAATGGTGGCAATTCCAGTTGTAAGTGGATGGGATGGGTTTGCAGGGCTGTTTAGCATGCCAGATTTTACTGCAATTGGCAACAAGCAAGTTTGGATTGTTGCAGGTACAATAGCAATTGTGGCTAGTTTAGAAACGCTCCTTGGTATTGAAGCGGTTGATAAAATTGACCCAATAAAACGCGTAACGCCAACTAATAGAGAGTTAATCGCCCAAGGAATCGGAAACATGACAAGCGGTATGCTTGGTGGACTACCAATGACATCAGTTATCGTTAGAAGTTCGGCCAACGTTGGTGCCGGTGCTAGAACAAAAATGTCAACGATTTTTCACGGGGTTTTACTTTTGCTGTCATTGGTATTCATTCCAACTTTGATTAACATGATTCCGCTAGCCTGTTTAGCTGCGATACTTTTGGTTACGGGTTACAAACTCACGAGAATAACTTTGTTTAAGGAGATGTATCGCAAAGGCTGGGATCAATTTATTCCATTCGCTTTAACGGTAGTGGCGGTAGTACTAACCGATTTATTAAAGGGTGTAGCTGTGGGTATGTTATTTTCTATTTTTTACTTACTTCGAACTAATATGCGTAACCCATACTTTTATAAAGTACAGGAAGAAGGTAATAAAAAGAACATTAGAATTAAACTTGCAGAAGAAGTTTCATTCTTAAATAAAGCGGCCATTCAGGTGCTTTTAACGGGAATTCCAAATGAAACCAACGTAATTATTGATGGTTCGAACGCTCGATATATTGATCCGGACGTTTTAGAAACTATTTTTAATTACAAACATAATGCTTATACCAAAGGCATTATTGTAACTTTAGAGCATATTAAAAGTCATTATACTGTGCCTAAATTAAATAAAAAGATTGTAGAAGAAATTAATAATTAAAATTATGTGCGCAAAAACAATAGAAACAAAAGATATAACTTATGATGGCCTATTACAAGGCAATATTGATTGGGTTGAAGATATGAAGAATGCCGATCCTGGCTATTTTGACAAATTGTCTGCTGGTCAGAATCCACCCGTTTTATGGATTGGCTGTTCCGATAGCCGTGTACCTGCGAATCAAATTACCAATACATTGCCTGGTGATATCTTTGTTCATAGAAATATTGCCAATGTTGTGGTTCATACCGATATGAACATGCTTAGTGTTTTGGATTACTCAGTAAATGTATTAAAAGTAAAACATGTGATTGTATGTGGACACTATGGATGTGGTGGAGTAAATGCAGCGCTTGGAAATAAACAAGTTGGGATTATCGATAATTGGTTAAGGAACATTAGAGACGTTTACCGTATGCATGAAAGAGAAATGCAAACGATGAAGGATCCAGAGCAGAAATTTAACCGTTTGGTAGAATTAAATGCGATTGAGGGCGCGGCTAATGTTGCTAACACCTCTATTATTCAAAATGCATGGGCTAATGGCCAAGAATTAGCGGTGCATGCCTGGGTTTACAGCTTAAAAACCGGATTAATTAAAGATTTAAAAGTAACGAGTACGAGTTTAGCAGATGTTTCTCCTGCTTTTAAAGTGAGCTAAGGTTAACAAAGTATCGTAAATAAAAAATGTCCAGGTGTTTGCCTGGACATTTTTAGTATTTAGAACCTAATCGTTTGCTAAAAATGGATAGCGATAGTCTTTAGGTGGGTCGAACGTTTCTTTAATTGTACGTGGAGAAACCCAACGTAGCAAATTAATCATCGAACCTGCCTTATCATTTGTACCGCTTCCTCTAGCACCGCCAAATGGTTGCTGGCCAACTACCGCCCCAGTGCATTTGTCGTTAATGTAAAAATTACCTGCTGCGTTTCTTAAACGTTGTGTAGCTTTTTCAAGCGCATAACGGTCCTGACCAATAACAGCTCCAGTTAAGGCGTAGATTGATGTGGTATCGATAATATCTAAAGTTTTGTCAAAATCTTTGTCGTCATAAACATAAACTGTTAATACTGGGCCAAATAACTCTTCGCACATGGTAGTATACTTAGGATCATCAACAACCAATACAGTCGGTTCAATGAAATAGCCTTTGCTATTGTCATAATTTCCGCCAGCTATAATTTCAACTCCTTTATCTTTTTTAGCAGCTTCAATGTACTTCGTCAAACTATTGAACGATTTTTCATCAATTACAGCATTAATGAAATTTCCAAAATCTTCAGTCCCGCCCATTTTAAATGTTGCTAGGTCACGTAACATAAACTCCTTTACTTTTGGCCATACACTTTTTGCAATATAAGTTCTTGATGCCGCTGAGCATTTTTGACCTTGATATTCAAAAGCTCCACGGATAATTGCAGTACTAGAAGTTTCTGGATCAGCTGAACCATGTATTAAAATAAAATCTTTACCGCCAGTTTCTCCAACAATACGAGGATATGTTTTAAATTTATGAATATTATTTCCGATTGTTTTCCATATGTCTTGAAACACCCCAGTAGATCCAGTAAAGTGGATGCCTGCAAAATCTGGGTGAGAGAAGATTACGTCTCCAGCATCAGGGCCAGATACATAAACCAAATTAATTACTCCATCAGGTAAACCAGCCTCTTTGAAAATTTGCATTAAAACGTTTGCCGCATAAATCTGTGTATTGGCAGGTTTCCAAACCACTACATTTCCCATCATAGCCACAGATGTAGGCAAGTTTCCTGCAATTGCTGTGAAATTGAAAGGAGTTAAGGCAAACACAAAGCCTTCTAACGGACGTTGCTCAAGTCTATTCCAACTTCCTTTAGGTGATACTGGTGGTTGCTGTTTATAGATTTCAGACATATAACTTACGTTAAAACGTAAAAAATCTATTAACTCACAAGCAGCATCAATTTCAGCTTGATAAGCATTTTTGCTTTGACCTAACATTGTCGCAGCATTTAATTTATAACGATATGGGCCAGCAATTAGGTCGGCAGCTTTTAAAAAAATTGCAGCGCGGTGCTCCCATGCTAAATTTTCCCAATCTGCTTTTGCAGCCAAAGCAGCATCAATAGCTTGCGTTACGTGATTTTTATTTCCTTTGCTAAAGTTAGCCAACACATGTTGATGATCATGAGGAGGAGTAACTTTGCCTTTCTGTTCCGTAAATACCTCTTCGCTTCCAATATACATTGGAATATCAATTACTGCAGCACGAGCATCAGCTAATGCAGCTTTTAATAATTCTCTTTCTTTACTTCCAGGTGCATAACCTAAAATAGGCTCATTAATAGGGGTCGGTACGTTGAAAAATCCTTTAAGCATAAGTTAATTTTAATTTAGTGCAAAGATAAGGACTAGGACTAAGATTTACTAGGATTATAAGTTTTTAGGATTATTATTGTAAACCAACTTTTGTACTTATTTTTGAAAGCTTATATGATCGGTATCTTACGCTATTTCCTATTTCCCCTTTCTATAATCTATGGCTTTATAACTTTTTTAAGGAATAAACTATATGACTGGGGTATTTTTAAAGCTACAAAATTTGACCTTCCAATAATCTGTGTTGGTAATTTAGCTATTGGTGGCGCAGGTAAGACCCCTACAACGGAATATTTGGTGAGACTTTTAGCTGGATATAAAATTGCGATATTAAGTAGAGGTTATGGCCGCAAAACAAAAGGCTTTCTCCTTGCTGATGAAAATGCTACATCCCAAAGTATTGGAGATGAACCAATGCAATATTATCATAAGTTTAAACATATTACAGTTGCGGTTTGTGAGGATCGTGTTTATGGAATAAATAAATTAAAAGAGGAACATGATGTAATTCTTTTAGACGATGCTTACCAGCATAGAGCAGTTAAGGCAGGTTTTAACCTTTTATTATTTGAGTTTGATAAATTATTGAAGTGGCAATTCTTGCTGCCCATGGGAAACCTAAGGGAGTCTTTTTCAAATTATCATCGTGCAAATGCTGTGTTAGTTACCAAAAGCCCTAATCCGGTTAATATTGTTGACCAGATTGATATCCGTAAGAAAATAGACTTAACAATTGAGCAAAGAATTTCATTTTCCTCTATAAAGTATGGTCAACTTATTAATTTATTTACTGAAGAAACCACTGACGAAATAAAGGGAAAAGTTATATTTTTACTTACTGGTATAGCTAATCCGAAGCCTTTGCTTACGCATTTGAATAAGTTTTCAGCAAATATTATTCAATTTGAATGTCCGGACCACCACGATTATTCGGTTGAGGATTTGAAAACCTTGATAGTTGCATTTAATGAACATCCCACTAAAGAAAAAATCATCATCACAACAGAAAAGGATAGTAAACGTTTATTAGGTGATAATTTAAAAGATTTACTCTTAGATTTGCCAATATTTTACCTGCCAATTGAGATAGAATTGGCAAGTAAAGATAAATTTACCTTTGATAAAAATATATTAGACTATGTTGCAAACGCTAAAAGAATCGGTTGAATACCTAAAACGTAAAATAGGCGATTTCGAACCTGAAGTTGGGATTGTATTAGGTACAGGCCTTGGCGGTTTGGTTAAAGATATCAAGGTGGCATATAGTATTATGTATGCTAGCATTCCAAATTTCCCAATCTCTACCTTAGAATTTCATTCTGGAAAATTGATTTTTGGCGAATTGGAAGGAAAAAAGGTGGTGGCCATGCAGGGTAGGCTTCATTATTATGAAGGCTATTCAATGCAACAAATAACTTTCCCAATACGAGTATTAAAATCATTAGGGGTGCAACATTTGTTTGTTTCGAATGCAGCAGGGTCATTAAATCCTGAATTTAAGAAAGGTGATTTAATGATTATCAATGACCATATTAATTTGCAACCAGAAAGCCCGCTACGCGGGATTAATGATTCAGATTTAGGGCCGCGTTTTCCTGATATGAGTGAGCCTTATAATCGAAAATTAATTGAAAGCGGACTGACGATCGCAAAAAAAGAAGGTATCATTTGCCATCAGGGTGTTTATACAGCTGTAACAGGTCCCAATCTTGAGACAAAAGCAGAATATAAATATTTGCGCATTATTGGTGGAGATGCGGTGGGAATGAGTACTGTGCCCGAAGTTATTGTTGCCAATCATATGGGTTTACCTGTTTTCGCAATTTCTGTATTAACGGATGAAGGATTTCCGGAGATACTTTTGCCTTTTAGTTTGGAAGAAATATTAAAAACCGCAGCCGAGGCAGAGCCTAAAATGACAAGTATTTTAAGCAAGTTAATCTCATCGTTGTAATGTATAGAATAATCATATCATTTACTTTCTTTAGTGTGTTTTTTTGTGCTTCAAGTGTGTTTTCGCAAGATTTAAAAACAACCATTAATGCTAATAAAAAACAACAAGATTCGGTAAGGAAAGCACTAGATGGAACGAAAGATTCTGTTGTCTTTACAGCGAAATATATTAGATACACTACTTTAAAACTAACAAAGGATAGCATTCAAACAATTCCTATTGACACGAGTTTGGTTGGTGTTCAGAATTTTAGTCCTTTGTTTCAGCCTCGAAATCCAACAGTAAGTACAGGTAATTTAGGTTTGGCAGCTACGTCACTATTGTTCAATCCTAGTAAAACAATTGGATTCGATGCTGGGTTTCATTCTTTTGATTACTACATACTAAATCATGATGATGTTAAGTTTTATAAAGCTCGTTCGCCATTTACAAGTTTGTATTATGTGAGTGGTGGAGAAAAGGAGCAAATGATGAAGCTAACCCACTCTCAGAATATTAAGAAGAACTGGAACTTTGGTGCAAACTTTAATAGGATTGGCGCAAATGGTGTGTATGCTCGTCAACGCGGAGATCATTTAAATGCAGCACTTTTTACTTGGTACGAATCACCAAATAATAGGTATAATATATGGATTGATGGAATTTTTAATACCTTAAAGGCGCAAGAAAATGGTTCGGTAATTAACACCGATATATTTGCGCCTGGTGGTAACAGATTGGTAGATAAGCGCGCTGAATCTGTTCGCTTGTATACAGCAAGACAGCTTTGGAGAAAAAATGCTATTTTGATAAAGCAAAGCTATTTTGTAGGTAGGATAGATAGTACAGGTAAAAGTAGTTCGCAGAACATTTTACCAACAAATAAAATTTCACACACCTTTATTTTTGACAACAGTTCTTATTCTTTTAAAAAGGATCAAGTGGAAGAAAATTCAGCTGAGGTGTTGCCTGTGGAAACTGCATATGACCCTGCCTTTACAAATGACTCGACCAATGTGAAGCATGTTCAGAACGAATTTATTTATAGCTTTTTTTTAAGAGCTAAAGGAAATTCAGTTATTAAAAACGAGTTGAAAATTGATGCGGGAATTCGCCATGACTTTTATAACTATGAGCAATATAATGTGAAGAAAATTGGTGGAAATGATTATTTCGACAAATTTAGCTTTCAAAATTTAACGCTATTAGGTTCGTTAGGCTATCGTTTCAGTAACCGTATTGATCTTGATTTGAATGTACAACAAATTTTTCAAGGTAGAAATATTGGTGATTTTTTATACGACGCAAAGAGTAATCTATTGTTTAGTAGAAAAGCAGGGAGAATTGTAATGGGAGCCTATCTTCAAAACAAATCACCTGAGCAGGTTTTTACTGAATATCATGGGAATCATTACCAATGGCCTGCACAAAAAGACTTGGATCGCACTAAGATTGCAAACTTTACTTTTAGTTATATCAATGACGCATTAAAGCTAGACGCAAGTGCCGCTTATTATTTAATTAATAATTATTTGTATTTTAAGGAGAATCCTAATAAAGCAAAAGCAATTATTCCTGCACAAGAATCGTCGGCAATTAACTTGTTGAAAATTAGCGTAGGTAAACGATTTGCATTTAGAAGCTATCATCTTGATGCCTATGTAGTTTATCAGAAAACAGACAGCCAGGATTTACTTAGAACGCCAGAAGTTTATACTTTTAACAGCTTATATAAGGACCAAACTTTTTTTAAAGTGTTGAAGACACAAGTTGGGTTTGATGTAAGATATAATACTACCTATACTTCTTTATCTTATTCACCTGCGGCAAGCCAGTTTTATAATACTGTTTCGCCAGTATTTGGATCAAAACCTGTGATAGATATTTGGATGAAGGCTGGTTTACGCAGAGCGAATCTATTCTTGAAATACGAGTATATCAATCAAAAACTATTTTCGAATGGTTTTTATACAGTGAATGATTATCCGATGCAAGACAAATTGTTGAAGTTTGGCGTAAGCTGGAACTTCTACGACTAGACTAGGTGTTTTTAGGTTTGTAGGATTTCGAACTGAACTGTTACTAGAAAACTGATTATGTCTTCTGCGGTTTTTTCTTTGCAGCTGGAAACAATACATTATTTAAGATTAGGCGATAACCTGGGGAGTTGGGATGTAAACTTAAATCTGTTGGTGGATCGCTAACTTGATGTTGATAATCCTCAGGATCATGGCCACCGTAGAACGAGAATTGTCCTTTTCCTATTTCACCATGTAGGTAACGTACTTCGGCACCACCTTTATTTTCTCCCAACACCGTAACGCTTGGTTTTATCAAACTCTTTTTGAAGGCCGTCGTTTGACCCATAAAACCCTTGATTACCTTGTCGTGATTTTGAGTAAGCATAGTCGGTACTAAATCCCATTTTGCAGAAAAGTCAAATAAAGTAAAAAAGTCATTTCCTTCATTGAAATTGCGGGGCTGGGTTGTATCTATATCTGAAAATTCATATTTTTCTGCATTCATTTCTAATTTGAAGTCTCTGAAGGCAAAAGTGGCATTAAAGTTTAATTTGCTTTGGGCATTTTGATCTGTTCCATCGCCATCAAACATACTTTCACAAATATCTATTCCTTCTGCAGCTAAAGCGATATCAAAGCTATCCGTACCAGAGCACATTGCAAACAAAAATCCGCCTCCTGAGCAAAATTCTTTAATATGTTTTGCTACAGAAAGTTTCATTTCTGAGACCTTCTGAAAGCCATTTCTCTTTGCTGCAGCCTCTTGATATTTTACATCGTCTTGATACCATGTAGAGTTTCTAAAGGACGACCAGAAGCGGCCATACTGACCGGTAAAATCTTCATGGTGCAAATGCAGCCAATCGTAATTCATTAACTTATCTTTTAAAATTTCATCATCATATATGATGTCATAAGGAATTTCTGCATAAGTAAGTACAAGTGTTACGGCATCATCCCAGGGTAACTTACTTTTTGGTGAATAGACCGCAATTTTCGGCGTTTTCTCCAGCTTTACCATTTCCATATTCACATCTGGACTGTTGATCTCATTAAGAATGCTGTTTACTTTTCCATCTGCTATAATCTCATAGGAAACACCTCTGATTTTACATTCATCTTCAACAATTTTTAAATATTTGACCAAAAAACTGCCTCCTCGATAATTTAGAAGCCAATTTACCTCAGCTTGCTGTTTAATGCTCCAATAAGCTATACCGTATGCTTTTAAATGATTTTTTTGGCCTTCATCCATATAAATGAGGATAGATGATGCCCTTGCGAAGAAAGATAGCAAGGTAAGTACAAGTATAAGTTTAAATGCTTTCGACGTCATAGTTTGAAATTCCTAACGAATGTAATTTTTTTACAGAGGATTATAAAATTAAACTGCTCATTAAACGTTAAAATAGATTATTTGATATAGATTTAAATTTCTTATCAGTATTTTACAGGAATTGTGTTGCTAATCGTTTCTATTTACTAAATTTGGCGCTCGCAAACCGTCGTGAGCTAACTCATGATTGAAAAAATTATATATCAAGGAAAAATATACTATGAGTAAAGCAATAATTAAAACCGAGAAGGGCAATATGACAGTTGAGTTTTATGAAAATGATGCTCCAAAAGCTGTTGCCAATTTTAAAAAATTAGCTGGAGAAGGCTTTTATGATGGAATTTCTTTTCATCGCGTTATCCCTAACTTTATGGTACAGGGTGGATGCCCAAATTCTAAAGACCCAGCAAAGGCACATTTAGCAGGCACTGGAGGCCCAGGCTACAAAATTGATTGTGAATTAGATGGTGAAAATCAATTCCATGATCGTGGTGTATTATCAATGGCTCATGCAGGTAGAAATACAGGTGGTTCACAATTTTTCATATGCCACAGTAGAGCAAATACAGCTCACTTAGACCGCAATCACACTTGCTTTGGCAAAGTTATTGAGAATGTAGATGTGGTAGATGAGATTAGACAAGGAGATAAAATTACAAGTATAGAACTTATAGAAGATTAATGCTTTTGGCGTTTTGTGTGAAGGACTTTAATACTATACACAAATGCCACAAGCCAAACTATTTACAAATGAACTTAAGAGGAATTGTAGCTGTATCTGGTAGACCGGGTTTATTTAAACTAATCGGTCAGAATAAAGCAGGTTATGTTTTAGAAGGCTTAGA
>DATJDT010000362.1:0-9940 GCA_035497275.1 Pedobacter sp. | reverse complement strand
ACATACAGTTCTTACGATCTTTACTTTTTAAAATATCAAAGTTTACACAACTTTGGCATCCCTTCCAAAAATCCTCATCTTGGGTAAGCTCAGAGTAAGTAACTGGCTCATAACCTAAATCAGAGTTAATCTTCATTACGGCTAAACCTGTAGTTAAGCCAAATATTTTTGCCTTAGGATACAACGTTCTTGAAAGCTTAAAAATGGACTCCTTAATCGCATGTGCTAAACCGGCCTTTCTGTATTTCGGGCTTACAATTAAGCCAGAGTTAGCCACAAATTGACCATGGCTCCATGTTTCAATGTAGCAAAATCCGGCCCATGAGCCATCTTTATGAAAAGCAATAACAGACTTTCCTTCTTGCATTTTGCCTGCAATATATTCAGGCGAGCGTTTAGCAATACCAGTGCCACGAGCTTTAGCAGATTCTGCCATTTCGGTAACGATCTCTTCCGCAAAAACATGATGCTCTGGGATGGCGACCTGTACTATAAATTCATCAATATTCATTCGTTTTCTAACGAAAAATTAAGATATTCTTGTTAATTGGGTTTTTAGAGAGGATCAATTCCTCGTTGGTATTAGTAAGATGTACTAAATACGCGGCGTATAATTTTGCCGATCTGTGGTGATATAAAATACGGGTCGCAAGCGCTCAATAAACAAGCTTTCAGCAGCAATATTCTTTGCTTCTAAAATTGAAAGTTTATGGATAATTTGTTTGCTCATTGTTTTATTGATATTCCGTATTAAATTACTTGAGCCGCAAAGGTTTAAATAAAAATTGAGTTGTGCAATAATAATCGTGTTTTTTTATACTTTTTTTAGTGCAAAGATTGCTTTCAGCTTACATTACTCCCCAAATTCAGTAAATAAGCTAATCTATAGCCGTTAAGCTTTTACGCAAAACCTTATTTAGAATTATTCAAAATAATTTGGATGATAAGAAATTACGTCGTTAATTTGCGGCTGTTTAGAATTAATCCAAATAAGAATAATCATGCGAAATCCATTACAATTAAAAATTACGTTCCTTTTTCTCTTCATTTCTATTACGGCATTTTCCCAAATAAATGGCACCATAAAGGGGAAGATAACTACTGCCGATGGCAAACCAGCCATTTATGTTACAGTAGGCCTTACCGATAAAAATCAAAGTGCTATCTCAAATGATAAAGGAGAATATACTTTTGCCAGGGTTAAAGCAGGAACCCATAGTTTAAAAGTTAGTGCAATTGGCATCACTGCACAAGAAAAATCGGTTACTATTGGCGCCAGCGAAACCAAAACTGTAGACTTTATCTTAAAGGAAAGTAATGAAGTATTGCAGGAAGTAACCATTGCTGGGAAAAAGAATAAATACAAGATAAGTTTACCGTCGGCATCGCTCAGACTTAATGAGCCTTTATTAGAAGCTTCTCAGAACATACAAATAGTTAGTGGCGAGGCAATTAAAGATCAGCAAATTATCAGCATGAGCGATGGAATGTTGAGAAATGTGAGTGGCGCAGTGCGTTTAGAGCATTGGGGTGATTTGTATACTAATATCAACATGCGCGGTTCTCAAATTCAGGCGATGCGTAACGGCTTCAATTTCGTTGCTTCTTACTGGGGTCCATTAACAGAAGATATGAGTACTGTTGATCATATTGAATTTGTAAAAGGACCAGCTGGTTTTATGCTGGGGAATGGCGATCCAAGTGGCATGTATAATGTAGTTACGAAAAAACCTACTGGTTTTAATAAAGGTACAGCAGAAATCACTGTAGGTAGTTACGACTTATATCGTGCCACTATAGATGTTGACCGAAAGTTAACTGAGGACGGAAAATTACTAGTTAGATTAAACGCTGCGGCGCAATCTAAAGGGTCATTTAGACCTTATGAACAAAACGATCGCTATACTTTTGCACCAGTTCTTAGTTACCAGTTAAATAACAATACTAAAATCACAGCAGAATATACCTGGCAAAATGCAAGGATGACTGAGGTTGGCTCCTATTATATTTTCAATACCAATGCTTACGCTTCATTACCTCGAAACTTTACGTTTACACAACCAGGTATTGATCCAACCAAAATCAACGATCATAGTGGCTTTCTGAACATACAACATAATCTTAATAACGATTGGAAAGCAACTGCTCAAGTAGCCTATTCGAAATATCTTCAAACTGGCTATAGCTCTTGGCCATCGAGTGTTAACACCAACAATACCGTTATCAGAAATGTAGGTATTTGGGACGCAGAAAGCACCATGAAATTAGCCCAATTTTTTATTAACGGAAAAGCCCAAACAGGAAGCGTTGCACACCGAATTTTAGCAGGTTTTGATGGCGGAAAGAAAAATTATATGGCAGATTGGGGGCAATCGCATGATTTAGACCTTCCTTCTTCACCATTTGATGTGAACAACCCTAACTATGGTTTTCCGGCCAATGGTTATCCAAATTTTGATCGAGAAACAAGCTTAGAAAAAAGGGCAATTGCTGCTGGTGGTTTGATGGATCAAAAATATTTAAGTGGTTACCTGCAAGATGAACTAGGCTTTTTCACTAACAAGGTTAGGCTAACACTAGCGGGAAGATACACTTATGTTAGCCAATCGGCCTGGGGAGGACCTTCGGACAAAGCGAAACATTTTACCCCAAGAGTAGGCCTAAGTGTTTCCATTGATAAAAATACGGCCATTTATGCTGTTTACGACGAAGCATTTACCCCTCAAAGTGGCATATTACGTAACGGTAACACAGCTAGTCCGATTACAGGAACCAATAACGAAATTGGCTTGAAGAAAGACTGGTTTAGTGGAAAGTGGAATACTACCGTTTCAGCTTATCGTATCATGAAGCAAAATGAGCTCACTTCAGACCCGCACAATAAAGCAGGCGAGAGCTTTAGCATCGTTATTGGCGAAAAGAGAGCCCAAGGAATAGAGTTTGATCTAAGGGGCGAATTAACTTCAAATTTAAGGCTAATAGCAAACTATGCCTATACAGATGGAAAAGTGACTGCAGTAGCTGATGGAGTTTCAGGGATCTTTGTTGGTCAGGTTGTACCTGGCTTTGCTAAGCACACTACTAATGCATGGTTAAGCTATAGCATTCAAAAAGGAACGCTAAAAGGAAGTGGAATCTCTACTGGATTTACCTATTTAGCCGGAAGAGCTGTGGGCACCTACAGCGGAGAAAACTCAAGTGAAAACTTACCTAATTTTTTCAAGCTTGACGCTGGTCTTTTCTGGGAAAACAAAAAAATTAAAGTGACAGCAAATGCATTTAACCTATTAGATAAATACTTGTATAGCGGAGCGTTTTATACTAATTATTGGAATGCTCCTGCTTATAATCAAGCGGTATATTCTTGGCAGGCAGAATCACCACGAAACTTTAGGTTAAGTCTCGCTTACAAGTTTTAATTAATATAACATTTAAGCTAAATGGGGTTATCAAAACCAATTAACAAAAAGAAACGGACCTTTAAGTATTGGACAGGTAGAATACACCTATGGCTAGGCTTAGCCTCTGGCATATTAGTATTCTTTTTGGGCATAACAGGTTGCATTTTAGCTTTCGAAAGAGAAATTGAAGATGCTATCCAATCTTATCGATTTACAACAGTTCAAGCTAAACCCCTATTACCGCCAACAAAGTTAAAAGCTATTGCCGACAAAGCGTTACCGAATAAAATAGCACATAGCGTAAATTATCAACCGGGTAGAACCGCTCAAGTAGTTTACTATCATGATGAGCCCGCATATTACTACATTGTTTTTATAAATCAATATACCGGCGAAATCTTAAAAGTCAAAAATATGGATGATGACTTTTTTAGGATTGTAATTATGGGGCATTACTATTTATGGCTACCTCCAGAAATTGGTCAGCCGATATTAACGACAGCAACAATGATTTTTGTTTTTCTGTTACTGTCAGGTTTGATATTATGGTGGCCTAAAAGCAAGGCAGCGAGAAAACAACGCTTTAGTGTAAGATTAAAATCAAAATGGAGACGACTAAATTATGACCTACACAATGTTCTAGGTTTTTATATGACCTTCATTATTATTTTCGTTGCCTTGTCTGGAATGGTGATGGGTTTTCAATGGTTTTCAAAATCCGTTTATTGGCTAAGTTCAGGGGGTAAATCGATGAAGGAGTTTGAAGAAACTTTTTCCGATACCACAAGAGTTAAAGCTTTAACTGTAAATGCAGCAGCTGCCGACATACTCTGGTCGCAATTTGTAAAAGAAGAACCAACTTTTAAAGGAAGTTATGATGTACATATTCCTGAAAATGGAAAAAGCACTGTCGAAATAGCAAGAAACCCCGACCCGTCTACCTATTGGCAAGCAGACTACAGATATTTTGATCAACACACCCTGAAAGAAATCGAAGTGGAGCATCTATTTGGAAAACTTTCAAATGCCAGCATAGCCGATAAGGTTATTAGAATGAATTACGACGTACATATTGGTGCAATAGCAGGGATACCGGGAAAAATACTTGCTTTCATTGCCAGTTTAATCGCTGCTAGCATGCCCGTAACTGGTGTGATCATTTGGTTGGGTAGAAAGAAGAAACAGGCTAAAGCAAAGCTTACTTAGCATTATTTAATACAGCAAATTATAATCATGAAAAAAATAAATTTACTCCTCGTCTTAGTCATTATCGCAATAAGTGCAAACGCGCAGACTAAATTTGAACAAGATCGCGAGGCCATTAAAGCTTTAGCAGGATTTTATAAAGTGACCTTTAATTATACCGAAACTTTTTCACCTGATGACGACTATAAATTTCATGAAAAACATCGTTCATCAGCTAAAGAATGGGCACTAATCTTAGAGGATTCTCCAAAGAAAATCGTTATCCAACATTTATTGGTAATGAGAGGCGACAGTATGATCATTAAACACTGGAGAGAAGACTGGACTTACGAAGACACACAAATTCTAGCATATGACAAAAACGATACTTGGAAAAAAGTTTCTTTAACGGCAAATGACGTAAAAGGGAGGTGGACTCAAAAGGTTTATCAAGTTGATGATAGTCCGCGTTACCAAGCTATTGGCACCTGGGTCCATGTTGATGGCAAACATCAATGGCAAAGCAATTCTGACTCTCCATTGCCACGTCGCGAGTATTCAGAACGCAGTGACTACAATGTACTTAACCGTGGCAACACGCTTTACTTAACCAAAACTGGATGGATGTTTGAGCAGGATAACAAAAAAATTATCCGCTCAGAAAATGGCGACAAATTATTGGCCATGGAGAAAGGAATGGAAGAATTTGTTAAAACAGATCCTAAATCTTTTGGTTATGCACAAGCTTGGTGGAAAGAACAAGAGAAATTCTGGAAAGATGCCCGCGAGACTTGGGACACTGTTTTTGCGGAAAACAATGTCATTAAACTTACCTCAAAGGTGGATAACAAATTATTATACGAGCAATTTTTCGAACTAGGAAACCAATCTGTAAAAGAGAAATGGGATTCTGCTAAAAATAAAGAAGGAGTTAAAAAAATCATTTTAGCTTACCTTTCTAAAAGCTAGTTTTAGCCGACACTCAAATATATTAGCCGATGCATAAGTCGCAGCAACAAAGTAATTTTTGTAACTGCGACTTTTTTATTGCTCAACTTCCTATATTGCATTGATGAAGAAAGTTGCCATTTTACTCCTATTATTATATAGCAGCTGCAGTTTTGCGCAAGACTTGGCTTATACACATAAAACCCTTTCAACGCTAACTTCTCCTAACTTTTGGGGAAGAGGCTATACAAAAAATGGTATGGCAAAAACGGCGGATTATTTAGCGCAGGAATTTAAAACTTTAGGGTTAACGCCAATGAATGGGTCGGCTTATAAACAGTCTTTCACATTTCCAGTAAATTCGTTCCCTGGTAAAATGATGTTGAAAATAAACGGGAAAACCCTTGCTGCAGGTAAAGATTTTATTGTTCATCAAGCCAGTAGGGGCCTATCAAGCAAAGGACTATTAATTCAAAGCGATAGTTCTCATTATATTGCTCAGGAGCAAAAATTAATCATATCGCTCCAGCCCAAATTAACCTGGTCTGTAGCCACAAAAATGGAAGATTTTACAGCGATTTCAATTCAAAAAGAGGCTATCACAGAACCTCTCAAAAGTTTCGATATAGCCATTGAAAATGATTTTATTCCACAATTTAAGGCTGCTAATGTTTGCGCCATGGTTAAAGGAACTGAACATCCCGATTCGATAATTGTGATTACTGCACATTACGATCATTTAGGAGGCATGGGAAATGATATTTATTTTCCTGGAGCAAATGATAATGCCAGCGGAGTTTCGTTGCTATTAAACTTGGCTAAATTTTATGCTAAAAATCCCCAACCTTATACCATTGCTTTTATCTGCTTTGCAGCTGAAGAAGCTGGTTTAATTGGCTCGAAATACTTCACAGAAAACCCCTTGATTAAGCTATCACAAATTAGGTTTTTGCTTAATTTAGATTTAGTTGGAACTGGCGATACCGGAGCAACTGTTGTCAATGCAACGGTGTACCCAAAGGAGTTTAGCCTTTTAAATTCAATAAATGATACGCACAAGTTTTTGCCCAAAATAAATCTCAGGGGCAAGGCTGCCAATAGTGATCACTATTTTTTTACAGAAAAAGGTGTTCCTGCATTCTTTCTATATACCCAAGGTGGTATAAGTGCTTATCACGATGTAAATGATAAGGCAGAAACGCTACCCCTTACAGCCTACAGAAATTTATTTAACCTAATCTTAAAATTTAACACAGGACTAATGGAATCAGCTAACCATTAATTAGCATCCTGTCATTATTTTGTTTGGATTGCTATTATCATGAACAAATTTGAACGGAGCATGTTAACTTGTAAAAATTTTTAACACTATGTCATTACTTTTTACACCGTTCACTATAAAAAATATTACTTTCAAGAACCGAATCGCGGTATCGCCTATGTGCGAATACTCGGCAATCAATGGTTTTGCCAATAACTGGCACTTAGTTCACTTAGGTAGCCGCGCAGTTGGAGGGGCGGGGTTAGTGATGATGGAAGCCACTGCAGTTTCTCCAGAAGCAAGGATTTCTATTGGAGACTTAGGAATTTGGGATGATGAGCATATCCCAAAGTTAAAAGAAATAACAACCTTTATTCATGAAAATGGTTCAATAGCTGGCATTCAATTAGCACACGCTGGTCGAAAAGCAAGCTTTGATATTCCGTGGGTAAGTTTGCAGCAGCTAGCTAATGCAAGTGGAGGATGGGACACTGTATCTGCAAGTGCCGAACTATTTAACCCGAGTGATAAAACACCCATTTCTTTAACTATTAGTGGCATTGAAGAAATAAAAGCAGATTTTAAATCGGCAGCACAAAGAGCAATTACAGCGGGCTTTAAAATTATTGAAATCCATGCCGCACATGGCTATCTATTACATCAATTCTTATCTCCCATTAGCAATAAGCGAACCGATAAATATGGAGGGACATTTGAAAATAGAATTAGATTTTTACTAGAAACCGTTGCGGCAGTACAGGAAGTTTGGCCTAAAGATAACCCATTATTTGTACGTATCTCGGCAACCGATTGGGCAGATGGCGGCTGGTCTCTTGATGAATCTATTCAATTAGCGGTTTTGCTAAAGGAGATGGGCATTGATCTGATCGATACCTCTTCTGGCGGTTTAACTTTAACTCA
The DNA here is from genome assembly GCA_035497275.1 of Pedobacter sp. Lineage (GTDB taxonomy): Bacteria > Bacteroidota > Bacteroidia > Sphingobacteriales > Sphingobacteriaceae > Pedobacter. Next base: position 2,224 of record DATJDT010000362.1, on the reverse strand, counting down.
ACAAATCCCCCTTTCTGCGGGCTATCAAGTGCAATTTGCCGCAGCTATTAAACAAGAAGCAAAAATAGCAACCGGTGCTGTTGGCTTAATAACTAGTGCAAAGCAAGCTGAAGCTATTTTACAAAATAACGAGGCGGATCTAATTTTTATCGCCAGAGAGTTTCTAAGAGATCCGTACTTCCCGTTGCATGCGGCATTTGAATTAGAAGATGATGTAAAATGGCCATCTCAATATGAAAGAGCAAAGCCAAGAAAAGCCCGGAATTAAGGTAGTATTTTGTAAATTTGTTAATTAAAACTTAAAATAAAATTATGTTCGATAAATTAATGGCCGCACAAGGAATGGCCGCTGAAATAAAGAAGAGATTAGATACGATCTCTGTTTTTGGGGAAGTAGAAGGTGGGGCAATTAAGGTAACTTCGACCGGAAACAAAGCGATAACTGCCATCGAAATTGAAGAAGAATTCTATAAACAGGCAGATCGAGAAGAGCTAGAAGAACTTTTGTTAACAGCAGTAAATAAAGCATTGGCGCAGGCCGATCAAGTTAGTGCTACCGAGATGCAAGCGGCCACAAAGGACATGTTGGGCGGTTTAGGTGGCATGTTTGGAGGATAGAAAATGAAATACACGTATTATGGTCAATCCAGTTTCCTGTTAGAAACCGAAACCACGAAATTATTATTCGACCCATTTATCTCTCAAAATCCATTGGCAAAAGAGATAGACCTTACCAAAATAGCAGCAGATTATATTTTGGTAAGCCACGGTCATGGCGACCATGTAGGCGATTTAATTAGCTTGGCAAAACAAACCAAGGCTACCGTAATTGCTATTCCAGAAGTAATTGGTTGGGTAATGAAGCAGGGGATAGAAAATGTTCATCCCATGAACTTTGGGAAGTTTAAATTCGATTTTGGTACTGTACGAATGGTTTGGGCAACACATTCTGCTGGCTTACCAGATGGCAGCTACGGTGGAAACCCTGCAGGATTTGTTTTAGAACTTGACAACAAACAAATTTATTTTGCAGGAGACACTGGCCTCACTTTAGAGATGAAGTTGTTAGCAGATCTATATAAATTAGATTACGCAATCTTACCAATTGGAGGTAATTACACTATGGATATCGATGATGCGGTTATTGCGGCTGATTATATAAATTGCAGCAAAATTATTGGGGTACATTACGATACTTTTCCAGTGATTGAAATCGACTCGAATGTAGCGGTAGAAAGCTTTAAAAGAGCACAAAAACAATTGTTTTTACCTGCAATTGGCGAAACAATTGTCTTATAAGGAAATAAGACTTACGAAGTTGTTATGTTAGCTATGCTACACAAACTTCGTAAGTCTGTATAAAGCTTAATTTTTCTTTGCGGCTTCTTTATTCGATTTAAAGCGCATATCTGCTGTACCATCTTTTTTGGTTGGCCCTACAACTTTAACGGTTTTATTTTTATTCACTTTATAACGCATATCTGCTGTGCCATCTTTCTTTGTTGGACCAGCAACAGTTACCTTTTTTACCTCTTTTTTAACGACAACCGGAGCATTGGTTTTTACAGCAACCGTTTTAACTTCGGTTTTAATTGCAGCAGATGGTTTATTGGCAGTTGTTTTTACTTTTGTTGCTTGTTTAGCAGGAGTTTGTGCAAATACAGAACTAATGCCAAATAATGCAATTGCAAGGAGAATGAGTTGTTTTTTCATAACTTTGATTTTTTAAATTAGCTAGAATGCCTTCTTTTAATAGAAAGTTATGTAATTAAAATGAAGATATCATGAAGGAGGATCATCATAATTTTCCTTACGCTCTAATTTACCATCATTTAAAAACATTTGCCATTCTCCAACTCTTTTGCCATTGGCATATTGACCTTGTGCTTTAAGCTTCCCATTGTCCCAATAAGTTACGCTAACCCCATGTAATTTGTCCCAACTATACCTTACTTTTTCAAATAATTGCTTATTAGGATAATAAGATTTCCACTCTCCATGCTTATAACCTTTATCATAACTCCCTTCTTCCTTTAAATTACCATCTTTATAAAATTGATAAGGCCCTCTTCTTTCCTCTAGGTTTTTATCTGCAAAAGTTATTTTCTCTTGTAGAACATTCTTTTTATTATATAAGCTAAGCACCCAAACATCACCCTCTTGTTTTACTTCCTGTCGCCATTTAGAGCGAATGGGATCCGAATAAAAACCTTTTGTCCTTTGG
>DATJDT010000361.1:0-2168 GCA_035497275.1 Pedobacter sp. | reverse complement strand
CCGCAGAGTTATCGAAAGCTTTGGCTAATTCCCATGGCAGCCCTTTTTCTTTGTGCTGATTTTGAATGTCACGTGCGGTAAAATCAATTCCCAAGCCTATTTCATCATAATAGTTCGTAGCAAATTTTTCGGCAATATGTTTGCCTTCTTTACATATCTTTAAAACTACTTCTAATTCAAAATGAATATCATTAGAGAAATCGGGAATATAAAAAGGTTTGTTGTCTTTTAAAACTGCAGTATCAGGCTTCAAAAAGATAACCGGTTTTGTGGGAACTTCGTTATTTAATTCTCTCGCATGTGCTGCATAGTTGCGACCAATGGCAATAATCTTCATGTTTCAAAAATAGCAAAGATTAAACTTATAACACAGAAATTTTTAGCACTTTCAAGTCGCCGCCAGCATTCACCTTCACAAAATAAATTCCTGGATTAAGTTTGTTTGGAATAGTAAAGGTTTTGGTTTGTTCACCGGCCATCCCCCTGTCGTTCATGAGCGAGACAATATCATTCCCTAATAAATCCGTAATTTTAACAGATAAATTAGCCTCTTTTTCTAAACGCATATTTATATTTAGATATTCAGAGACAGGATTTGGGTAAAGTTTTAAAATCGTTAAAATTTTCGCTGACTTTTGATTATTTGTAGTTGCAACTTGAGTGGTTGTTCCATTAAAACTGATGTTGCCTGGCTTGTAAGTTTGTACAGTTCCTCTGATGACAGGTAACCTGCTGACTACTTTCGGCTTAGGTTTAATAGAAATCTTGCTGCTATCGGCTTTTTGGGCAAAAACAGCGGAATTAAAGAAAAAACCCATGCAAAATATGCATAAGAAAGTCCAAAACAGCGCTATTCTTGATTTTAATCCCATATGTAGTACTGGCAAAAATATAAAAAAATAAATAAGGAAATCAAACAAATTATTTCATTGTTAAATATTTAACAATATTTAACAATGTATTACGTTTAATATTGATTTGATTTTGCTATTGATTAGCCGCACTTGGCATTTTTTGCTGGGCTAAGTTCCTCCAAGTATACTGCCTTTTTTCAAACCTTATTTATTCTTATCTGTTGCTTTGTTATGATATAGAGAAATAATAATTTTTGTTACATTAATTAATTATTTTTGCATCCAAAATTTAACAGCGTGGCGAGTCATAAAAATGTAAATGCCCTTACTGCGGGCGGAGTTCTAGTTAGTTTAGGTATTGTATTTGGAGATATTGGGACCTCGCCATTGTATACCTTAAAGGCAATATTTAAAACAGTAGTTGAAAGTGGGCAGGTAATTAATGCTGATTTGGTTTTAGGAGCTTTGTCTTGTGTAATTTGGACGCTTACACTTCAAACTACCATAAAATACGTAATTATTACGCTCCGTGCAGATAATAAGGGTGAGGGGGGGATATTTTCTCTATACTCGCTAGTTCGCAAAAAGGCAAAATGGCTTGTTATTCCAGCCATTATTGGTGGCGCCGCTTTATTGGCTGATGGTATGATAACGCCAAGTATTACGGTAACGTCTGCAATAGAAGGTCTGCACGTTGTGTTCCCTCAAGTGTCTGTATTGCCTATTGTAATTGCCATTATTTCCCTATTATTTATTATACAACAATTTGGAACAGACTTAGTGGGAAAGCTTTTTGGGCCAATTATGTTTATTTGGTTTGCAGCACTCGGTGTTGCAGGTTTATCGCAAATTATACACGATCCATCAATATTTAAAGCCTTAAATCCATATTATGCTATGCATTTACTGGTTACCAATCCGGCAGCATTGGTGATATTGGGAGGAGTGTTTTTATGTACTACAGGGGCCGAGGCATTATATAGTGATTTAGGACATTGTGGTAAAAGAAATATTCGCATTAGTTGGATTTTTGTGAAATCAATGTTGATATTCAATTACTTAGGTCAAGGTGCCTGGATTTTAAAAAATCCTGGATATGATCCACATAATGCATTAACTAACCCCTTTTTTAAGCTTGTGCCTGATAATATAGTTCTTTATATGGTTATATTAGCAACCACGGCGGCAATTATTGCTTCCCAAGCAATGATTTCTGGTTCATTTACCTTGATATCAGAAGCAGTGCGGTTAAATCTTTGGCCAAAAGTGCGTATCAACTATCCAAGTGTACAAAAAGGACAGTTATATGTTCCT
>DATJDT010000360.1:0-2494 GCA_035497275.1 Pedobacter sp. | reverse complement strand
AGCAATCAACTAACAATGCAGGAATTATTTCTAATGCCTTGGCAAACCAAGAGCTTACATTCATAGGACATTCTTTGGGTGGGGGATTAGCGGCGGCCAACGCGATGAAAACAGGAAGAGATGCTATTACGTTTAATGCAGCTTCTGTTACATTATTTACCAGATTTATTAATGTGTTGCCATATACACCTAAAATTGATGCTTATATTGTAAAAGGTGAGATATTAGATAGAGTGCAAAGTTCGCTTGGTATAAGGGCAAACGGAACTATTCATGAGATAGAATTTAAAAAGAGTTGGTGGAATAGAGCAATTGATGAAGTTTTACCAAATTCAGCCAAAAAAGTTAAGGAAACTGGTGAAAGCCTTTATTATCACACAATGGGCGCAGTTCAACAAGCACTGGATGACACTTATTAATAAAAAAATTACCTATTAAAAGTATGAACAAAACAATAGTCTTATTATTCATAATCATGAATTCTTGCAACTTGTCTAATTCACAAACACCGCCGCTTTTCAATGAAAATACTTTCCCTGGCGTATATCGTGAAGTAGCGACATATATGAGCAAAGAAGATACATTAGGAATAATAAAAACGGTAAAAGAGAATAATCTCAATGTAAATTACAAAGATCCCAAATATAATATCTCATTGCTAAAATGGGCAATAGCTAATCGTAAGTATTATTCATGCAAGGCACTGTTAGACTTAGGTGCGAATCCTAACCAAACGGATACTAATGATAATGTACCTCCTATTACAAATGCCGCTGGTATAACAGAAACATCTGTTTATTTAAAGTTGTTGGTAGAGCATGGTGGTAACCCTAATATTATAACAAAAAAAGAAAAGGGCGAAGTTCAATATACAGAAGCCACCCCTTTATGTGCAGCAGCCTCTGCAAGATTAGAAAGCGTAATACTATTGCTTGATAATGGGGCTGACATTAACTTAAGCCCTTATGGGATATTGCCTTTGACGACGGCTTTGATTACGCAGAAAATTGATATAGCTGCATATATGATAATTGATAGAAAGGCTGATATTAATAGGGCGTACACTATTCGGATAAAAAATGATACAGCAAGAATTGCTGATTTATTAAGGCTAAATCTTTTTCCATTAGAGTCAGATGAGTATAAGCAAAAGATGAAAATAGTGAATTATTTAAAGGTCCTTGGTGTAGATTACAGAGCTTCACCAATACCTAAATACTTATTTAATAATTACCCAAACGAATGTTTAGAAAAATATTAATAGAATTTTTTATTAGCCGTTAATTACTCGACGGTTTTTTTATTTATACCAATCTTGTTTTGGAATGATGAATAAGCCGTAATACCGCAACGCTTAAGTTTGGAAGAATTCAGAGTTGCTTATCAACGGATTTATAACCGGGTAAAGGACATTTCAGAAGATATAGTTGGACAAGGAAGCAGAGCGGCAGGAACGGCAAGTGCGTCATCAGATATTGACTTTGCTATCAGAGTCAATTCTAAAGAATTTGACCAATTAATAGTCAAATCGTTTGGAAATCCAAAAGAAGGAACAGCCAAGTGGAAAACTATGCAGAATGCAATAAAGACAGGAAAGATACAATCAGGAGAAGCAGGCTTAAGATCACTACGAAAAAATTTAGAAAAACTTTTGGACAAAGACGTTGATATCTCCGTAATAAAAAAGGGTGGCGAATTTGATAATGGGATTGTTATACCTGTTAAAAAATGATAAAATAAAATTATGGATTCAGTTGATTGTATTATTTATTGTACAGGTAATATGTTGATTAACGTATTAAGAAACAAACTAGGCACACTTATCGGATCGGATAAAATTGAAGTATCATTTATTGAAAAAGATTTTTATGAGCTGTCAATATATAATAACGATGATTTTAATAGCGACAGACAGAAAGATTTTCCTGATGGATTTTTGTATTTTAAATTTATTGTTGAAGTAGGTTTTAATAATAACTGTGAAGTAGATAATGCGGTACCTGTTGTTTCAAAAATATTAAATGGGCTTTGGGATATGGGAATGCCATCTGTTGCCTCATGTGATTATGAAAATTTGTTACCAGAAAATGGAGGATACAACTCACCGGTAATTCCATGGCCCTCTGTTAGTTCAAGTATGTAAGAAGTTCTGTGGTCTCATTTAGTCCAAGCATTATAGTAATATTATAGTACAAGTCTTGTAATAGTTCTTTTTGCATTATGTTTTTAGCAAACAGCATTGAAATTAGTCACATAATCCTTTATGTATTTACAAGACAAAACAGGCTCTTTGAAATGGCTTTGCTTGGCTATAGCCCCACTGCAATTTTCTGAATAAAGTAACTGTGCTGGCGGGATGTTGATGCCGGGTAGGAAATATTCCATTGCCAATACAAATTATAGGTACGGGTTTAATGGGAAAGAGAATGATAATGAGGTAAAGGGTGAAGGAAATCAACAGGATTACGGGATGAGAATTTATGATGGGAGGATA
>DATJDT010000359.1:0-8152 GCA_035497275.1 Pedobacter sp. | reverse complement strand
CGATGCGGCTGCTTGCTCGGTAGTACGTTTATTGATGATGTAAGAATTAGCAAATTGACCTTTTGGTCCAGAAGGATCGGTGGTACTCGATGCTCCATCTGGCCCAGATGGCACACTAGCGGAACCCGAAGGATTACTTTTAATAACTACTTGCTCTACAAAAGTATTGTTTCGACGTTGGTTAAGTACTGCGAAGCCCGAAACGCCAAAGTTAGCATACACATTTTTATTGAGACTGTATTTTAATTCTAACGGAATGTCTAATCCTGTTACTTCCTCATTGATCATTTCCAAGTTTTTGGTATTTCCGGTTACAATCGATGACATTCCGATATTAGTAGGCAAATTTTTACTTGCACTCATTTTATTATAGGCGATACCAGAGGTTACGGAAAGCCGGTTAGAAAAATTATAGCTCATGCTAATTCCGTAGCCCATATTTAGTTCGTTGGTATTACCAAATGACGGAGCTAACATCAAACCCATATCCCATTTACTTTGCTTTTTATTAAGAACCAGTTTTTCGCGGATCCCAGCATTTTTTTGACTTTCGCTCGCAAGAAAGTCCTGGGTATTTGGCTTAACTTTTTCTTCAGCCTGTGCGATAACCTGTTGATTGTCCGTTGGAGGATTTACCACCGCTACTTGACCATTGATTTTTGGTTGATCAACGGTTGGTATAATAGGGGTATTTATTTCGGCTGCGTTAGCAATTAATTGGGTTTGTTGCTTAGGCGTTTCTTTCTCAGTGAGAAGCTTAGCAGCTAATATTTTTTCGCTTAAATTTTTATCTTTTGATGGTTCATAAGCTAAATGTTCTTCAACTTTTTTTACCTCATTATTTGGCTGCTGATGCGTTGGTGTTTTAATGCCTTTCAAAGGGTCAACTTTAGCAACCTGTTCGTTTTCTGGAGTACTATTTGTAAACCAAATAAGCGATATACAAACCGCTAATACGGCTGCTGCACCGCTTAAACTCATTATCCAAAAAATGGGACGTTTTTTGGTCTGTTGTTTTTCGTTAAATTTCTCCCACGCGCCTAATTCGTACAACTCCTCATGAGTTTTAAGGCTTTGCTTGATGTGGGCAATCAGCTCTACATCATTTTCGTGCTTATGTTCAGTAGGTTGCATATGTATTTACTAATGTTTTGGCGTAAAGTGTTCTCAATTTGTTTTTTGCCCTTGTTAAATAAACTCTGCTGGAACTTTCAGGAATATTTAAGGTTTTGGCAATTTCATCATGAGAAAAACCTTCTAGCTCGTATAAATTAAAAATCAATTTTTGTATCTCTGGTAACGCATCAAGGAGTTTAAGAATGTCTTTCACATTTAATGCGGTTATTATATTTATTTCTGTTAATGGTTCTTGTTCTTCAACTATTTCTTCGATGGATATTAGGTTGCGTTTTGTACGTAAAAAATCTATCGCAGTACGTGAGGCAATTTTGGAGATCCATGCTTTAAATGCTTTTTGGTGTTCTTCTTTATTTGTTGGAAAATTAAATTGACCAACGGCATTAAATATTTTTATAAACGCGTCATTTACAAGCTCTTCCGCGTCATCTCTGTCATTTACATAACGCAAAACAACAGCCATTAAATAGCCATAAAATGATTTATAGACCATTTCTTTACTCTTGTTTTGGTTTCGTAGGCAGCCTACAATAGTTTCCTCAAAATTGAGCATTCGTATTGTTAGGCCTTTTGGTTCTTTTTAATCATATAAAATGATTTCGGTTCGGTATAAAAATAAAACGGCCATTCAAACTTCAAATGGCTTTTGGCAATCCTATTTGTGTGTATAAATAGCAACACCTAGTTTTGTAGCATCGGTAGCGGCCTTTAGTCCTTTAACATAGATTGTATAAATTTTGTCTTCTTCAATTTTTACGTCTGGTAAAGTTGCGACTAATGTTCCTGTGCTATGTTCTCGTACTTCAAAATTAACTTTATCGCCAACATCAACAAATATTTGAGTGGAATGATTTTTAAAAGCAACGTTTGTAATTAAATAATTTGAACCAGCTACAGCTAAGGTAAGGGGACCAGAATCTGGACTTAAATTCGCAAATCTTACCGATGCTTTGCCTTTAGGCGGTTTTGTTAAGTTATCGGGTAATAGCATAAATTTAATGTCTGCAAATTTATCAATGATAAAAAGGGTATAGCCAAACTGTGGTTCCAAGACAAAAAGCTCCGACCTTAATGGAACATCCGAACCTTTTCGGGTTATAGTCATCTTTCTACTTCCGGAATAAGCAGATAAATAATCTATTTTCCCTCCAAATATAAAATCAGTAGCATCATTTGTTACTTTGGTATTATCAACATAAACATCTAATTTCTCAGCACTTGGAGATGCGTTAACAATGCTTAATCCAGAAACATCAATAAGTACAGGATCTTTATCTTTTGAGCAAGAAATTAGTAATATTGATACAAGGAAAGTGGCAATAATATTTTTATAATTTATTGATAGTTCCATGATTAATTTTCTGGTAATAATAAAAAACAAACGATCAATTTCCATTAACACGTTTATAGAATACGAGTTAAAGCGACGAAACGCTACACGATAATCAAAAAATAATTATAAAAATACCATTATTTTCTCTTTGAACAAAGATTAGTCGGGGTCTACATAAAATGCATTTCCACCAAATGTAGAGAGGTTGTAATTTAGGCCGATCGTAAAAACGCGCGTAACCTGATTGGTTCTGCTATCAATTATTGAATTCCCCGAAATATATCGAGATAAGTTGTTACCTTGTTTTAAAAGGTCGTTTGCGCTGACCTTTAAACGAAGCATTTTGTTTTTTAGCAATGCCGCGGTCAAGTTAGTGTTCAATATCAATGGATTTACATTGGCTAAGGAATATCCTTTATTGATGCTTTTGGTGGTGTTTACTGCTAGGAAAAACCTTTTTTTGATAGTTAACCTTGTTGAAAATGCTAAGTTTAAGTTCTGGACATTTCTTTGGCTATTTGTGCTAAACGCTGCATCGCTATGTGTAACGGTATAATCTATGCTCGTGTTAACTACCAATTTCATTAATCTTAAAGCGCTATTAAAGTTGGCGCTATAATTATGTGTATTAAAAAGTGTAGAGCCTCCAATCTGCCCTAAATTTAAATAATATAGATCGGTAATGTTGTTGGAATTTAGCACATTAGTGTTGGAAGTAAAGTTATAGTTGGTGCTTCCTGATAGGGAGAGTTTTTTTAAATTAATAGACCCTCTGATATTTTGAGAGAGATTAAGCCCTTTATTAAATCGTTTCTGATTGTTGATAAACATCGCTCTATTTGAAAAGCCGATGTTGCCACTATATGCAATGGAGTATTTGTTTTTTTTGATAGGAATATTAAGAACATAGTTATTTCCGCCACTATAAGTGCCATTTGTGTTTTCAAATCGAGTTTCCTGTTTTAAGCTATTGAGTGTGTCGGGAACCAAGATCACATTGTTGACGATTTCATTTTGTGTTGCTGAGAAAGTAAGTCCAGAGTGAAAAGAAATGGCAGATTTAGTATGAACATAATTATAGTTCGCATTTAAGTTATGCCTAAAGTAAGGTTTTAGATTTGGGTTTCCGATAACGATATTTTGCAAATTTTGAGTATTTCGGATGGGCTGCAGCTGGCTAATTGATGGAGCATTGTTATTTCCTGCATAGGAAAGTGAAATCGTTTTACCTTTAGTGATGGTTCTGCTAAAATTTAAGGTCGGCGCATAGTTTAAATTATTGTTTTTTATTTTCTGCTTAAGGTTAATATAGTTGTTATCCATTAAGGTAGGGCGTGCATTGAACCCAAAGCTATAGCGCATTTTTTTGTTAGAATAATTGTAATTCAGTCCTAATGTTTGATTGATAAATACGGAGGTATAATGTGTACTTAGCGAATCAACATAGGCGGGAATAAGATTGGTATTATTCACAACAAAAGTAGCAATGTCGTTGTCGCTCGTCCCAATTGAAGCATTATACATAAAGTTCAAGTTTCGGTTTGCTAGGGTGTCTTTTAACTTTTTTAAACCGATGCTATAATTTATTCCTATGCTAATATTCTGATTGTTACTACTAGTAGCCAGGTTTCTGTTTAACAACGAATCTTTTTTCAAAACGTGCGTGTCCTTGTCGTAATAAAGGGTATTTGTGCTAATGTTTTGTATAGAGTTTGTTGGGTTGGTTGAAAAAGCCAAGTTTGCCGAAAAAGAGTTTCTTTTATTTTTCAAGATTTTGGCAAAGTTTAAATTTCCGTTTACCCTTGGCGTTTCACTGCTATTTTGGTTGCTATTTTTCAGATCTTGTCTAATTACGCCAGTTTGATTATTAAATGAGGTATTGATATTATTTGCTTGGTTATATCCTACGCTTATTGCGGAGTTTAAATAAATTTTTTTATTATTAAAATCATAATTTGAATTAAAAGTATAACCATGTCGTTTGTTTTCGCCATTACTTTTCGAATTGTTATAAAAGGTGCCCAGGGGATTAATCGTTTCTACCGCTTGCTCGGACTCGAATGCGCTATTATTTGTATTAAAACCGTAACTAATTCCTAAAGCCCCAAATTTTCCTAATTTATCTCGATAACTGGTCATTATTCTAGCGGTTTTGCTAGTCCCAGCGCCATTATCTGCAGTATTGTAGCCAAAATCGGCCATTTGTTGCTTAGTGCCATTCCATAAACTAAAACTTCCGCTACCACCATATTGCTGGTTTGTACCGCCACTTATATCTGCGCTGCCAAACTTCCCTTTATTCATGCCGGGTTTGGTTATAATATTTAGCATTTTTTTGGGCTCTCCAATTTTTATTCCAGTAAAGTTTGCCTCATCTCCGAAGTCATCAATAATTTGAATTTTAGCTACAATTCCTGCGGGAAGCTTGCCAATAAAGTCTTTGATGTTGTTGGTAAAAAAGTCCTTGCCATTAATGCGGAGCTTCGTCATTTCTGTACCTATGGTTTTTACATTATAGTCGCCATCAATTTCCATCCCTGGAAACTGTTTCATCAAATCGGCAACGTTATCTCCCTCAAAAACATGGTATGCTGCGGCATTATACTCAATGGTATCTTGCATAATACGGATTGGGTTGGGCTTTCCCTTAATCTCAACAGTTTTGAGCATATTAGCAGATTGTTTTAATAATCCTTTAATCTCCAACTGTTTTTCTTTACCAAATTGAAAACTATTGTTATAACTCTGAAAGCCGATTGAATGGATTTGCAATGAAAAAGATTCAAACTTGATTTTAGAGAAGCTAAAGTAGCCTTCGTCGTTTGTGATTGTTCGCAGTGTATCCTTACCCGAAATTAAGATCACATTCGCATGGCTTAATGCATTTTTAGCAGTATCCATTGCCATACCATGCACGCGCCTGTTGATTTGCGCAAGCCCATTTTGTGCAGCAAATAGGAGGAGCATGAAGAGGACAATTAGCCGTGTTTTCAACTTAATCTGGTTAGACTTACAAACTTAATCTTTAGTTGGTTGCGTTTTATATTTTTTACAAAATTTAACAAATTAGTTTGAGCAATCTTAAGCTACGATCCTACATTAATTAATCCTTCAATTACGCTTTTTCAGTTCAATCACGGTAATTTCAGGCCATATCCCAATCCGTCCAGAAAAACCGAGAAAGCCAAAGCCTCGGTTTACATTTAAAACACGTTCATTTTCTTTTTTGATGCCTGCCCAATGATTGTATCGATATTTAACCGGGCTCCATTTAATTCCGAATGCTTCGATACCAAATTGCATCCCATGCGTGTGGCCAGATAAAGTTAAATTAATTATAGAGGGGTGATTTTTAACCTGAGCATCCCAGTGAGAAGGGTCGTGAGATAGTAAGATTTTAAAGTCATTAATATTTGTTCCTTTTAACGCTTTTTCTAAATCACCCCGTTCACCAAATCCTAAGCCCCAGTTTTCAATTCCTGCTAAAATAATTTTCTCCCCATCTTTTTTTAATTCAACATGCTCATCTAGTAATAAACGAAAACCTAAATCTGCATGGTATTTTTTAAGTTGTTGTAAATTTCCTCTTTTAATCAAGTCATTTTCCCATTTCACATAATCACCGTAATCGTGGTTACCTAGAATAGAAAATTGTCCGAACGGTGCGCGAATTTGTGAGAAATGACCTATCCAAGGTTTTATTTCTTCAGCTTTATTATTCACTAGATCGCCAGTAAAAACAAACAAATCCGACTGTTGTTCACTAATTAGCGCTATCCCTTTTTGAACAGCTTTGGGATTAGTAAAACTACCAGCGTGGACATCAGATATTTGAGTTATCGTGAAGCCATCGAATGCTTGAGGAAGATCTTTAAAGTATAGGGTATGTTTAATTACTTTGTATGCATACTTGCCTTTTATCATTCCATATAGAAACAATAAAATGAAGGTTAAGAATAGCCCGATTCCAAACTCAATCCAATGCACATTTCTAGGGGGTATTATAAATTGGCCTTCTTTGATAAGTTGAAATAGGCCTATAAACACCCTGAAAACATCCGCTAGCAATAGATTAATGATGAAAACAAGCTCACTTACAAATAATATTAAGAAAGCATGGGTTGCTATTTTAAAGAAGATCCCCATCCCCCTGCTTTGTATGCCCTGAATGGCATAAATCAATGCAAGAACGCTTATCGAAATACCCGCCCAGAAAACACCAGAAACATAGCCTGATTGCACGATTGTTTGCAAACCACTTAAAGCATACCAGCTCAGTAAAAAGAACAGCCCAGCAAAAATGATGAGCGGTAATAATTGAAATCTTCTTTTCATCTTAGTTCTGGTGATAAACGTCATTGCGAGACACGAAGCAATCTCACGACTAGATTGCTTCGTGCCTCGCAATGACGGGAGTACCCTCGCAATGACGGGGGGTATTGAATTATATTAACTCTACACTTCTACTTACAAAAGCAGTTAACTCTGCTCCTGTTAGCATGCCTTGTGAAAGCAAAGCTAAGTCTACTGCTTGCTTAGCAAACTTACTTTGTTCTTCTTCATTGGCAGAAGCTAAGATTTTGCTTACCAATTTATGATTTCCATTGATGGCCACTTTATAGCTATCAGGCATTGTGCCATAAAAGCTCATTCCGCCTCCCATTTTGGCCATGTCTTTCATACGACGCATAAATTCATCCATTGTTACAGTTACTGGCGCATCATCCGGACTAAGTCCAACAACCTCAACACTGAAATTTGGCTTTACAATTGCTTTTTCAAAAATGGCTTTTACTGTAGCCGATTGCTCTTCACTTAATACCGACTCGAGTACTTCGTCTTTTTCAATTAATTGATTGGCAACACTTGCATCAACACGCTTCAGTTGAGTTTTCTCCAGTTTATGCTCTAGACTGCTTACGAAGTGACTATCGATAGGCGTATTCATAGTCAGCACATCGTATCCTTTTTTCTCGGCCGATTGGATAAATCCATCCTGTTTATCGGGATCAGTAGTATATAAGTAAACTAGGCTGCCATTTTTATCTGTTTGGCTGTCTTTTACTTTTTCTTTGTATTCATCAAATGTGAAATGCTCCCCTTTGGTATTGGTTAACAAAGCGAAATCTTTAGCCTTATCATAAAATTTCTCTTCACTAATCATCCCATACTTTACAAATAAGCCAATATTACTCCACTTATCTTCGTAAGCTTTACGGTCTTTTTGATAAAGCTCTCCTAACTTATCCGCCACCTTTTTAGTAATGTAGCTGTTGATTTTTTTCACATTGCTGTCGGCCTGTAAGAAACTTCTCGAAACATTTAAGGGAATATCTGGAGAATCAATCACCCCGTGCAATAACATTAAAAATTCGGGTACAATATCTTTCACTTCATCTGTGATGAAAACCTGACGACTGAACAATTTGATTTTGTTACGTTGCATATCAAAATCATCCTTCACTTTCGGGAAATATAAAACGCCCGTTAAGTTAAATGGATAATCGACATTTAGGTGGATCCAGAATAATGGATCTTCGGCAAATGGATAAAGTTGTTTATAAAAGTCTAAATAATCGGCGTCTGACAAATCAGCAGGTGCCTTTGCCCAAATTGGGTGTGTAGTATTGATGATGTTGGGTACTTCAACCGATTTGTATTTGGCTTTGCCCTCTTCATCAA
>DATJDT010000358.1:0-4343 GCA_035497275.1 Pedobacter sp. | reverse complement strand
CACGTGGACTCTGTTGTCCTGCACCAGCTCGGCGTTGAAACTGAAACCGTAGTAGGGATGGGCCTCGGCTGGCGTTTCCGGGAACGCGTAGAAGTCGCAGCCTGTCGCCTGGGCCGGGGTCGGCAGGAAACATACTGCGCTGAACGTGGTCGCGGCGGCGACTAGCACCCTCCATTGCTTCGTCGTTGACACGATAAGTCCTCCGCTCATGTCGGTGTTTCTTCCGTGTGCCGAATCATCCGACGAGCTCGGCAGAGCCGGCCTCAGTAGGCCGGTACTGAAATCTGCCCGAGAATTGGAGCGGTGCTACTTAGGACCCTTCCGTTGCGCCGAGTCGCTGGACCGTTCTACGAGATGCGACATCGCGGCTCCGCGGCCATGCGCTGCGATCGGTGGCGCACTAACTTTTACTTCGTCGGCAAGATCAAATAATTCAAGGATGTCTTTATCAGAATCGTAACCAATCGCGCGCAATAAGGTGGTTACCGGGAATTTTTTCTTACGGTCGATGTAAGCATACATTACGTTATTAACGTCTGTAGCAAACTCGATCCAAGAACCTTTGAAAGGGATAACACGGGCCGAGTATAACTTCGTTCCGTTAGTGTGACGGCTTTGGCCGAAAAACACACCAGGTGATCTGTGCAATTGAGAAACAATAACACGTTCAGCACCGTTAATCACAAAAGTACCTTTAGGAGTCATATAAGGTATGGTTCCTAAATATACATCTTGAATGATGGTTTCAAAATCCTCGTGTTCTGCATCGTTACAAGAAAGCTTAAGCTTTGCTTTTAACGGAACACTATAAGTTAACCCACGATCTATACATTCAGGAATGTCATAACGTGGTGGGTCAATAAAATAATCTAAGAATTCTAAAACGAATATGTTTCTAGAATCTGTGATTGGGAAATTTTCAGCAAATACTTTAAATAAACCTTCTGTGTGACGGTTATCTGAAGTTGTTTCTATCTGAAAAAATTCTCTAAATGATTGCAACTGCACATCCAGAAAATCTGGATAATCTATGATATGCTTACTTCGTGCAAAATTTACTCTTTGGTCTACGACTTTATTTGCCAAGGGACTAAATTTAATTTAGTTTAAGAATAAACTATTTGCTTGGTTTGCCTTTAAACATCACACCAACCAAACAAGATGAAATGTTTATAAACGGGAATAGACTCCGACTTGAAAGTCGGAGTCTTAATACCTTGCTATAACGTTGTGAGATTACTTAATCTCAACTACAGCTCCAGCTTCTTCTAATTGTTTTTTCAAAGCTTCTGCTTCGTCTTTAGCAACACCTGATTTTAATTCTTTTGGTGCACCATCAACTAAGTCTTTAGCTTCTTTCAAACCTAAACCAGTTAAGTCTTTTACCAATTTCACAACTGCTAATTTCTGACCACCAGCTTCTTTCAAGATTACATCGAAAGTAGATTTTTCTTCAGCTGCAGGAGCAGCATCAGCAGCAGGACCTGCAACAGCAACTGCAGCTGCAGCTGGTTCGATACCATACTCGTCTTTTAAGATTTGAGCTAATTCATTAACTTCTTTAACTGTTAAGTTTACCAATTGCTCAGCAAACGCTTTTAAATCTGCCATTTTATTAAGATTTTAAAAATTTACGTAATAATAATTTTGTTTAATTCGAACTTAAGGTGTTCGTTAACCTCTTTCTTGTAGTGTTTTAACAATACCTGCAATTTTCGAACCGCCTGATTGTAATGCCGAAACAACGTTTTTAGCTGGTGATTGTAATAGACCAATGATTTCGCCAATAAGTTCTTCTCTTGATTTAAGACTTACTAATGAATCTAGGTGATTATCACCAACGAATATTGCTGTGTCGATATAAGCTGCTTTAAGCGCTGGTTTCTCTTCTTTACCTTTTCTTAGGCTTTTGATCAGCTTAGCTGGAGCATTACCTACTGTTGAAAATAATAAAGCCGATTGGCCTTTTAACGCTGTGAATATCTCAGATGCGTCGCCTTCTAAACCTTCGATCGCAATTTTGATCAAAGTATTTTTTGCAACTTTCATCTCGATACCGCTTTCGAAACATTTGCGACGGATGTTATTTACTTTCTCAACAGATAATCCAGAGGTATCAGCAATATAAAAATTGCCATACTCTTGCATTTTCTCTTGTAGAGCTAAAACTACTTCTTGTTTTTGTTCTCTGTTCATAATTAGATCCCCGCTACTGATTTAGTTTCGATTGCAATTCCAGGACTCATTGTTGAAGAAACATGAATGCTCTTAAAATAAGTTCCTTTTGCAGCAGATGGTTTTAATTTTGAAATCGTTTGAAGAACTTCTAACGCATTTTCATATATTTTCTCTGCTGAGAATGATACTTTTCCTATTGAAGCATGGATGATACCAGTTTTGTCAACTTTAAAATCAATCTTTCCGCCTTTTACGTCAGTTACAGCTTTACCAACTTCGTTAGTTACTGTACCTGATTTTGGGTTTGGCATAAGGTTACGTGGACCTAAAACTCGGCCCAGTTTACCTACTTTTGCCATACAAGCAGGAGTAGTGATAATAATGTCAACATCTGTCCAACCACCTTCAATCTTTGCCACATATTCGTCTAAACCAACGAAATCTGCTCCTGCAGCTTTAGCCTCTTCTTCCTTATCAGGAGTACAAAGTACTAAAACGCGAACAGTTTTACCGGTTCCGTGAGGTAAAGTAGCAATACCACGTACCATTTGATTGGCTTTACGTGGATCTACACCTAAACTTACATCGATATCAACCGATGCATCAAATTTAGTTGTAGTGATTTCTTTTACCAAAGCAGCCGCATCCTTTAAAGAATACGATTTACCGATTTCGAGTTTAGCGTGTGCCAGTTTTTGATTTTTTGTTAATTTCGCCACTGTTGTAAACTGTTATTTGTTAATTAATTTGTCCAAGGTGCATCACCACTAACGGTGATTCCCATACTGCGTGCTGTTCCTGCTACCATTTTCATAGCAGACTCGATAGTGAAAGCATTTAAATCAGTCATCTTATCTTCAGCAATTGACTTAACTTGATCCCAAGTCACCGAACCAACTTTCTTACGGTTGGGCTCAGCAGAACCACTCGTTAATTTTGTAGCATCCAATAATTGAATAGCCACTGGAGGGGTTTTGATGATAAATTCGAAAGACTTGTCGACATATACAGTAATTACAACGGGTAATACTTTACCTGGCTTATCTTGGGTACGAGCATTGAATTGTTTGCAAAATTCCATGATATTAACACCTTTAGCACCTAATGCAGGTCCTACTGGTGGTGATGGGTTTGCAGCTCCGCCTTTGATTTGTAATTTAACAAGTGCACCGACTTCTTTTGCCATTTTCTGATTTGTTAATTGTAATACTCAATGTTAAATATTGGAAGCATGTAACATTTAAGACCTTAATGCCATAGTAATATAGCAAAAGGACTGCAAAGATATGAATAATCTTGCAGTCCTCAAATATATTTTGTAAATAATTTTTTACTCTTTTTCTACTTGCATGTAGTTAAGCTCTAATGGAGTTTTACGTCCGAAGATTTTAACCATAACTTTCAATTTTTTCTTCTCTTCGTTTACTTCTTCAATAACACCTGTAAAACCGTTGAATGGACCATCCATTACTTTTACATTTTCACCTACATAATAAGCTACATTCATAGTCTCACCTTGTTGGCTCATCTCATCAACCTTACCTAAAATACGGTTAACTTCTGCTTGGCGCATTGGGATTGGATTTCCAGCTTTATCGCCTAAAAATCCAATTACACTATTTATTCCTTTAATAATATGCTCTAGCTCTCCATCAAGGGTTGCTTCAATTAAAACATAACCAGGATAAAAGTTACGTTCCTTAGCTATTTTCTTACCTTCTTTCATTTGGTAATATTTCTCCATAGGGATTAATACCTGAGGAACCAAATGAGAAAAGCCTAAACGGCTAATTTCAGAATCGATGTATTGTTTTACTTTCTTTTCTTTACCGCTTACCGCTCTAACTACATACCATTTTAACTGATCGTTCATCTAGTATATAAATTAAATTGATTCATAAAACGCTTTCAAAATAGCAGTAGCACCTTTATCCATTCCAAATATTACTATCGCAATGATTAACGAAGCTACTAAAACCAATACTGCCGAATTTTGCAGGTCGCCCCAAGTAGGCCAAGTTACCTTATCGGTCATTTCTTCGTATGATTCTTTAATAAATTGAACTACACCAGCCATATCTATATAAATTAAGATGATTGAATTTTAAAGGATTCGCTCATTAGTGATGCACGGGTGGAGAGATTCGAACTCCCATCAACGGTTT
>DATJDT010000357.1:0-3863 GCA_035497275.1 Pedobacter sp. | reverse complement strand
TACCATTAACTATTCGAATACTTTGCCTTTGGCGCAGGGAATAAAATTTGACTTATAAAAAAAGCTCCGACACTTTGACAAACTTTAAAAGTTTGTCAAAGTGTCGGAGCTACTATATATTGAGGTGATTATTTTCCTAGTTCTGCGATAGCCTCCAATGATAAGCTTTTTACTGTTTGTTTCACCATTGCCGAAGGCACGCTACTTACAGTACTGTTAGCTGCAATAAATTGGTTTGTACTCATTTGAGCTACAGAGCCTAACATTGCTGTATGATCTTCGCTAGTACCTCTTAATGTTAAGGTTGCATTATCTTTTACCGAAGTATACAAGCTAATCGTTGAAGCATCGATATCAGCAGAAGCTTTATCCTTTAAAATTACGTCTAAAGTTAAAAAGCTAATTTTACCATATGTTTTGATACTTGCATTGTCAGCTAATTGAACTGATGAAAGGTTGCGAACATATACTGCTACAGTTAAAGGCTCGTCTTGGAATGAGCTAATTCTTAATACTCCATTCTGTTGTTGAACTAATGCATTTTTTGAATAGTAACTGTCATAAACTTTTACACTTTCTGTTGGTGATTGCATTAAAAGAACCTTAACGTTACCATTCACTTCCAATTTAGTGATATTTTTTACCTGATCTAAAACGGTAATTGTATTTTTTTGATCATCTGATGATGCGAATGCAGAACTGGTTAAAACTACTGTTGTTAATACTGCTGCGATTAGAGTTTTGATAGAAGTTTTCATGTCTTTTATATTTTAAATATTTGTTTATCTGTTAATTATATTTTTGTTTTCCTGTCAATCCTTTTAGCCAGGTTTCGTAAATAAGACGACATCAAGTACAAAAGGTTTCAATGAGATTTGGGGTTTTAGACCATAAGCAGTTAACCCTAGACGAACGGCTGTAATTCTTCGACGAACTCGAACCGTTTCAATCACCTATTTATCCGCTTCATTAAAATTTACAGAGATTTGCTTTAGCTATTGGCTGAATACACCTAACCTTACAGGCCTTTGAATTTTGACTTACGAAGTTATAATCTCCTTGTGAGTTAAACTTTGTAAGTCAAAAAATTTGATTACACAACAATTTGGTGTAAGTTTAGAATTTTTTAGCTGCTTACCTTTTCTTTCTTTTAGCCTTTGACCCAATGTTACGTGTAAATAGTTCCAGCCCCTGTAAAATCGTATATTCCTTATGTAAACATGAGTTTTTAGGCTATTTAATAGAACCTCATATTGTTCAACTTAATCCACACGGAGATTTTTCCTTAACCTATCAACGGTTATTTACCCATACAGCAAAAGAATTCGCCAAACATCTTACTGAGCTCGACTTCAAATTGATTAAAATCCTTGATGAGACCGAGCAAGATTTTATCATCAAGAAGTACCATAAAAAGGCTATTCGACCATTTGAATTCTTTAGCAAGTTTTACGACGAGAAGTTTTATGACAATGTTCGTCCCAAAATTGAAAAGAAGCTAGCTGAAGTTTTAGAGACCTTAAAAGTAACGGGTGGTCTTTACTTAATGGATAAGGATGGCTGGCCTGCTGAGCGAAAAATTGACTTAGCTACTGAGCCAGCTACTGTTCTTTTTCATTTTAGAAGAAGTGAAACAGAAACTAGGTACTTCCCAACAATTAAGTATCAAGGCATGCGCATCGATTTTATGTTTAAAGATGCGCAAATTGTCTGCAATCAACCTGCTTGGCTCCTTTTAAACGATGTATTGTATTTTTTTGAACAGGACATTGAAGGCAAAAAATTAATGCCCTTTTTAAACAAGCGCTATATTACTATCCCAAAAGCAACTGAAGAAACCTATTTCGAGAAGTTTGTTGGTCCTTTAATCGAAAAGTACCATGTATACGCTGAAGGGTTTGAGATTAAAACTGAAAAGCATGAGGCAACGGCGGTTATCAAAGTAATTTATGTAGATGGAGGAATCTCCCAAATTCAACTTTACTTTAAATATGGGGCGTATGCCTTTGCAATGAGCAACGAGCATAAAGTTACTGTGCGCTTAAGCAAAGAAGATGATCATTATACCTTTACCAGGATTAAGCGAAATAGCGAGTGGGAAAAGCAAAAATTTGCCTTTCTATTAAGTTTAGGGCTAAAAAAAATAAGCGCTATTTTTCATCATTTAGAGCTCCCAAACCTAACAGAAAATGATAATCCATCTTATGCTATTATTACGTGGGTAAATGAGCATATAGAATTGTTGCAAGAGCAGGGCTTTGAAATAGAACAGGCAAGTTCCGGGAAGCGTTTCGTTTTTGGAGCCAATAAAATTGATTTCGAAATTAAGGAAGATAACGATTGGTTCGATATTAATGCAATCGTTTACTTTGGTTCACATCCTATTCCTTTTATCGCGCTAAAACAACACATACTTCATAAAAAAAGAGAGTTTATTCTCCCTGATGGAGATATTGCCATCATTCCCGAGAAATGGTTTACGCAATATAGCAGCTTGTTTAGCTTGGCCGACGGGAATAAGGGCCTAAAACTTAAAAAACATCATATTGGACTAATTAATGATCTGGCAGAAGATAGCTTAGCCAATGTTACTTTAGATAGAAGGCTACAACGGCTAAACGACTTTGAAGATATTTCGGACACAACGATGCCAGTTAACTTTAAAGGAGACCTGAGACATTATCAAAAAGCTGGATACAATTGGTTTAGCTTTTTACGTGAATATAATTTTGGTGGTTGCCTAGCAGATGATATGGGTTTGGGAAAAACCATCCAAACCTTGGCGATGCTCCAAAAACTAAAAGAAGAAGATGAGCAAAATGGAACGCATAGTACTTCTTTAATCATTATGCCCACTTCATTGATCTATAACTGGCTAAATGAAGCTAAAAAATTTACGCCGAAACTTAAAATCCATGCCCATACAGGAACTTTTAGGAACAAAGACATCAGCCTTTTTAATAAGTACGACCTTGTAATCACTACCTATGGCATTACTAGGGTTGATGCAGAGCTTTTGACAGGTTTTTACTTCAACTATATTATTTTAGATGAAAGCCAGAACATTAAAAATCCATCATCTAAATCATTTAAGGCGGTAAGGCTCTTAAAATCCAGACATAAACTCGTGTTAAGCGGTACCCCGGTTGAGAATTCTGTTGCCGATCTGTGGACTCAGTTAACATTTCTCAATCCCGGTTTATTGGGTACACAATCATTTTTTAATGAAGAATATGTACAGGCCATTGAGAAGCGCAAAGACGAAGAAAAAGCAAAAAAACTTCAGGCCATCATTAAACCCTTTGTATTACGCAGAACCAAAGAACAGGTAGCTGCAGAATTGCCTCCTAAAACGGAACATATCTTTTATTGTGATATGAGCGAAGATCAGGCTACCTATTATGAAAAAACCAAATCAGCTTACCGGAATGATCTATTAACGAGTATGGACAATGGCACTTATGCTAAAAAACAAGTGCAATTATTGCAAGGTTTAACCACATTAAGACAATTGGCTAATCACCCAGTAATGATTGATGAAGAATACACTTCTGACTCAGGAAAATTTGAAAACGTAATGCATACCCTTGATAATGTGTTAAAGGGAGGCCATAAAGTTTTGATCTTTTCTCAATTTGTAAAGCACCTCAGTATTTTTAGAACAAGCTTAGAAAAAGAAGGCATCCCTTACGCCTATCTAGACGGCGGAACAAAGAACCGTGGCGAAATTGTGGCCGACTTTCAAGAGAATAAAGAATTAAAAGTATTTTTAATTTCGATCAAAGCAGGGGGTGTAGGTTTAAACTTAACGCAAGCAGATTATGTTTTCATCTTAGATCCATGGTGGAACCCTGCGGTTGAGC
>DATJDT010000356.1:0-15748 GCA_035497275.1 Pedobacter sp. | reverse complement strand
CTACGTCTACATTGGGTAAAAAGAGCCTTTCTATTCCGTTTTCAAAGCACCGATCCATTAATTGGGCCTGTTTATCGCTATCAGTTTCGTAATAAAGATGTGTATGTGTATCCGTCAAAAGCATGTACAAAAGTATCTATTCTTAATTAAAAAAGCACAAAAAAACCCCCGATGCAAATCGGGGGTCCTTATAATCAGTTAAATATTATTGCGCAGCTGGTGCTGGTGCCACTGGCGCCGATGGTGCAATAGCTGCTGGGTTTCCTTTGATGATATTTTTAATCTCGATATCAAAAACAAGTGGGCTATATGGACCGATTGGGCCACCACCTTGCTCACCATATCCTAATTTAGATGGCATAATTACAGTAATTTTACCGCCTTTACCGATCAATTGTAATGCTTCTACAAATCCTTTAGCAATATTTTCGGCCAAAGGAATTGGAGTTGGAGCAAACTGCTTCATTGGATTAGGAGTCATTGTTTTTTCAGCAATAGCTTTAATACTGGTATCGAATACATTATCAACTCCAGACATTTTTTTGAAGGTTAATTTACCTGTATAATCAACTACAGCTGTATCTCCCCAAACTGGTTTTGGACCAGTTCCAGGTGCTAAAATAACATATTGTAAACCGCTTGCAGTTGTTGTTACTTTAAGATTATTGTCTTCAGCATATTTTTTCATTTTAGCAGCTTCGCCTGCTTTTTTCTTATCTAAACTAGCTTTATAATCTGCAGTAAAGAACTCATTCGCTCTTTTCTGATAAACAGAATCAACCTCATTTGGCTTTTTGCTCAATACCTTCTGGATCTTTATAGTATAGTTTAAATATTTTTGATCTTTAAACTGATCTGGACGAGGTTGTTTGTTATAAAACACCATTGTATCGATATTCAATTTAAAGGTAACACTATCACCTTCACCAAAAAGAGTCAATACATCATTCATGTCTCCAGCGTAAACTTTTTTACCCACTGGAAAAATTCTCGATTGTTCGTGGTCATAAGTAGCGTCAAGAATAGAATCCTTATCGTTTTTTTGGATAAAGTCAATTTTGATGAAATCACCTTCTTTAATTTTGGTAGCACCGGCATCGTGATGAACAGTGTACAATAAGCCTCCCTTACCTTTTTGTTCCTTATTACAAGCAGCTAGAACTGTTGACGCTGCTAAAAGAATTACTAAACTTTTTTTCATTATTTTTCTATTTGATTTTTAATTGTTATGAAGCTATCATCCGTTTTTTATTTAATTGAATTGAGACGGATAATGGTTTCATTATTTCTCTATTTGATTTTTTGTTGTTTTTTTAAATTTATCTATTGTATTAATTGTGTTTTATACTCTGGTAATATTGCTTTAAAAGTATCAATTGTTGCTGCTAGATCTTTCTCTGAAACACCACCAGCAGCATTTCTATGCCCCCCGCCTTCAAAATACTTTTTACATATTTCATTAGCAGGAAAATCTCCAGTTGAACGCAAAGATAATTTAACTTTATCAGTTCTTTCTATAATAAATGCAGCTAACTTAATTCCATTAATCGAAAGTGCGTAATTTACGATTCCTTCTGTATCTCCGGTTGCGATATGATAATTTTTAAGCTCTTCGGCATTTACGGAAATAATAGCTGTATTAAACTCTCTTAAGATCTCTAACTTATTTGATAAACAATGTCCCAAAAAGCGAAGTCTATTCTCTGATGCATTGTCGTAAACCAATTGATGAATACGCCAGTGTTCGGCTCCTAAATCAATTAGATCAGCAGCTATCCTATATACTAACGATGTTGCTGAAGGAAAACGGAACGATCCTGAATCGGTCATAATACCAGTATACAAGCAGGTAGCTACATCCTTATTGATCAATACTACATCCTCTAGCTCGTTAACTATAAAATCATACACTAATTGTGCTGCTGCACAGGCATTAATATTCCAATGTCTATAATCATCAAAATCCTCTGGCTCCAAATGATGATCAATCATGACCTTTATAGCACTCGCACCACGAATATGCTCTCCAAGTTCATTGATTCTACCTAAAGTATTAAAATCTAAACAGAATATGACAGCCGCCTCATCAACAAGTTGCAGCGATTTATCCACCGCTTCAGTATAAATAATAACATCTGAGTTATTTGGCAACCAATGTAAAAAATCGGGATAATCAGTTGGTGTAATGACAGAAACGTGATGGCCTTTTTGAATTAAATAGGCATATAAACCCAAAGAAGAGCCCATCGCATCGCCGTCAGGCTTATGATGCGTTGTAATCACAATTTTCTGTGGCGTAGCAAGTACTGTTTTTAATTCGTCTAAGGATATCATAATTAGGACGCAAAGCTAATGATTTTAGGTTTAATTGATAGCTTTTATTAATGAAGCTATAATATTAATTATATAAAGTGTATTTTTGCAAAAAATTTGAAACAAATAAGATGAGTACAAATAGAACATTTACCATGATTAAGCCTGATGCTGTTGCAAACGGTCACATTGGTGCTATCATTAATGACATTACAAATGCTGGTTTTAAAATCATTGCATTAAAATACACACAATTAACAGCTGAAACTGCTGGAGAGTTTTATGCAGTTCACAAAGCACGTCCTTTTTATGGCGATTTAGTAAGCTTTATGTCTTCAGGACCAATTGTAGCCGCTATTTTAGAAAAAGAGAATGCAATTGAAGATTTCAGAAAATTAATTGGCGCTACTAATCCAGCAGAAGCTGCAGAAGGAACTATCCGTCAGAAATATGCTAAATCTATTGATGCAAATGCTGTTCATGGTTCAGATTCTGATGAGAATGCACAAATTGAAGGCGACTTCTTCTTCACTGCTGCTGAAAGATTCTAAAAATAAAATGATTGGTTAACCGTTTAATTGGTTAACTGAAAGCTGAAAGTCATTTCGCGTTAACGAAATGACTTTTTTTTGGATTATTTATTATATTTCGATCTTAAACCTAATTGAATAATGAAACGATTATTAATTGCAACCACAATATCCCTTATTGGATTTACTGCAAGTGCACAAACTACAAAGAAACCAATTCCCGCTAAAAAAGTAGCAGTAACGACTGTAAAAAAACCAAGTACAGCATCAAAAACCGCAAAACCACAACCTTTTAAAAGTAATCTTGACTCGGCAAGTTATGCATTAGGCGTAAATGTGGGAAGTAGCTTTAAATCTGGCGGTTTAAGCGTACTTAACTTTGATCTTCTAAATAAAGGAATAAGAGATGTTTTTGCTGGAGCTAACCCAACTTTGACACAACAACAATGTCAAGAAGCGATTGAAACTCTTTTTGAAGGCTTCAGCAAACAAAGAGAAGAGCTAGCACAGAAAAACGAAGAAATAGAAAAACAAAAGCATATGCCAACGATCAATGAAGGCGCAACATTTTTAGCCCAAAACAAAACTAAAGATGGAGTTAAAACCACAGCAAGTGGATTACAGTACGAAATCCTGATGCCTGGCACAGGAGTTAAACCAATTGCTACCGATAAAGTAACCGTTAATTATAAAGGAACATTATTATCTGGAATGGAATTCGACAGTTCTTACAAACGTGGTGAACCAGCTACTTTTGGCCTTAACCAAGTAATTTCGGGTTGGACTGAAGGAGTTCAATTAATGCAAGAAGGCGCAAAATACCGGTTCTTCATTCCATACAACCTAGCATACGGTGGTAGAGCCATGGGTGATATCCCTCCTTTTAGCACGTTAATTTTTGAAATAGAGCTAATTAAAGTTGGTGGCGAATAATTATGACTTATCAAGTTTGAATAGCACAACTTACAAACAATTTCGCAAGTCTTAGTGCTCATTTCAAAAACATTAGCTATTCAGGTTTGTTCTTACAGCAGATTAAACTTGAATAGTTATGAAAAAACATATCCCATTAGCATTCATCGCCCTTGCCTGCACGGCATTAACTAGCTGCGACTTAATTGAAGGAATTTTTAAAGCTGGTGTTTGGACCGGTATAATTGTAGTAGTGATAGCAATAGCACTCGTTATTTGGCTAATTTCTAAAATATTTGGCGGCAAAGGCTAAAAGCTTACAAAGTCTAAAAAACTTACGAAGGCTAATAAACTTCGTAAGTTTAAAGAAATATGATCTCAGTAATTATTTCTGCGCCAGCTCTTTCGTTCAATTTTTGGATAATACCTGTTCGTACCATCAAAAGCTCGTTTTTGATTACAGAAGATTCTATCCGTACAAATAACTTTTTTTGACTTACATAGATTTGTGTAGTTCGGTTGGCGACTGCTGTTCCCATTAATTCTGGCCAATGGGCAACCACCCCCGTTTCATCATACTTGCCCCTTAGCTTATATACAGCCAACATCTTGCTGATGGCGTCCTTTAAACTGATATCATTTGGCTTACGCATGTTTGATTACCCCACTTTCTACTTCAAACAAAGTTACTTCAACTTTAATGTTATTAAAAATGGAAAGCACTCTTTCTTTACCAGTATCTGTGATGAAAATTTGTCCAAAATCGTGATGGGACACCATCTCCATTAGCTTACGAACTCTTAAATCATCCAACTTATCAAAAATATCATCGAGTAATAAAATGGGCTTAAACCCTTTATGTTTTTGTAAATAAACGTACTGGGCAAGTTTCAATGCAATTAAAAATGATTTTTGCTGCCCTTGGGAGCCATACCTTTTTAATAGAGAGTTGCCAATAGTAAACTGCAGATCGTCCTTATGAATCCCAGTGGTTGTTCTTTCTAATACTCTATCCTTTTCGATTGTTCTAGTAAGCAAATCATCAAATGCTTCCTCATTTAATTGAGATTGATAAGGTAGGGCCACACTTTCTGCGTCATCAGTAATAAAACTGTAATGTTTAGTAAAGAGCGGAATAAAGTCGAGCATAAATTGCTTTCTTTTTTCGAAAATCTTATTACCAGAATTAATAAGCTGTGTATCTAAAATCTCTAACAAGCCAAGATCTAACTTCCGTGTTAATGCAACTTGCTTTAAAAGCGCGTTTCGATTTAATAAATGTTTATTATAAACGATTAACTCATCCAAATAATTTCCATCAGTTTGTGAAATTACATTATCGACAAAGCGACGCCGTTCTTCACTCCCATCCATAATGATGTTCACGTCGTATGGAGAAATCATTACCAATGGAAAAAGTCCAATATGATTAGCTAGTTTATCATATTCCTTTTTATTCCTTTTAAATTGCTTTTTTTGATTTCGCTTTAAACCACAAGTAATCTTTTCATTTTTTTCTGCTCGGTCAAAATCTCCTTGAATTAAAAACAAGTCTTCATCACTTTTAATTTGATGACTATCTATAGGGTTAAAATACCCCTTACATAAACATAAATAATGGATGGCATCTAATAAATTAGTTTTACCTGCGCCATTATTCCCTACAAAAGCATTAACTGTTTTTGCAAAGCTAAGCTCGGCTGATGCGTAATTCTTGAAATTTAAAAGGGTGATATTTTTTAACCACATAGTTTGCTTACAAAGATATTTAATCCTTCATTCATTCACTAATTCAACCAGCCATTAATTCAATCATTCTGAGCTATTAAATAGGCTCTTTATGAAATAGTTAAAAAAGGAGTTGATACTTCGGTTGAAAAATGTATTTTTGCAATCTTAATTTTTAGACCAGCTGCATTAAAATTCACAACAAAACAAAAAATAACAGTTTTAATGCACCAAGCTCAATCTAACAATTGAAGACAATTAAAAACAAATAGATTAAATACATGTCTACAACAGATAAAACAACACAACCTGTGAAAAAAAATTCTTTCGTTGAAGAGAATGGCAAAAGTTTGCTTTTTATAGCTGCAGCAGTAGTTGCTTTAGGAGCGATCGCGCTTTACTATTTCGCATCTTATTTACCTGGTCGCGCTGAAGAAGCGGCTGCTAAAATGTTTAAGGCAGAGCAGTATGTAGGTGTCGATTCATTAGCCAATAAAGCAATTGACGGTGAAGGTGGGTATCCAGGCTTGGCAAAAATTGCTGAAGAATACGACAATACTAAATCAGCCAATCTTGCAAACCTATACTTAGGTGGCATTTATTTACGTAAAGGCGAATATAAAAAAGCAACTGAAGCTTTGGGGAAATATACAGCAACAGATAGTCCGGTAGCAGACCCCTTAGCTTTGGGCCTATTAGGTGATGCCTATAGCGAGTTAAAAGATTATAAACAAGCGGCCACATATTATCAAAAAGCAGCCGACAAAGCGAGCAATAAATTTACTTCGCCGATGTTCCTTAAAAAATTAGGCTTGGTAAATGAAAATCTTAAGGATTTTAAAGCTGCTGAGGATGCTTATACAAAAATCAAAACTCAATTCCCTGAAAGTCAGGAAGCGGCCATGATCGATGAATATATCGCTCGTGTACAAGTACAAGTAAAATAAACCTAAAATTAATTAGGCCAATACGATATTAGGATTAAAAGTTTCGAAACTTTTAATCCTTTTTTTTGCCAGAACTTTTAGGGCAATTAGATTATAGGATTTCGAATCTAGACGGTCGGTATTCTCGGACTTTCCGACTATTTAATTTATCTTTGCGCCATGGCTTCACATTTAAAAAATCTTTCTGACTTTTCACATACCAGTATTCCAAATGGCAGTGCCTTCAAAATCGCAATTATAGTTGCAGAATGGAATGCAAAAATTACAGGTGCTTTGTATGATGGCGCTTTACAAACTTTACTGAAACACGGTGTAAAGGAAGATAACATTTATACCGCAGCAGTTCCTGGCAGCTTTGAGCTTACAGCGGCCGCTGAAATATTTTTAAATCGCCAGCCAGACCTCGACGCAGTAATTTGTCTGGGTTGTGTAATCCAAGGTGACACTAAGCACTTTGACTTTATTTGCGATGCAGTTGCTCATGGCATTACAAATATCAGCATTAAGCATAGTAAACCAGTTATTTTTGGCGTCCTCACTACAAACAATGAAGAACAGGCTTTAGATAGGGCGGGTGGCAAACACGGCAATAAAGGTGACGAAGCGGCGATAACTGCGATAAAAATGGCAGATTTCGCTGCAACAATTTAAAGAGTTATTCGTTATTCATAAAAATTAGTATTTTAGGCTTGTAAGAATTAAATCAAACTAAGATGAAGAAGATAGCCGTACTCTTATTAATTGTATTTTGTGCAATAGTTGTATTAGAATCATGCTCATCTCGTTTATGCCCAGCCTATAGTACGTATCCAGAGGGAAAAAAGAAAAGAGGATAATATGCAATGGACCAACTTAATTGATTCTGATCAATTAAATGAGATAAAAAAAGCCGATAACTATAGTATAATTTTTAAGCATAGCACGCGCTGTTCTATTAGTGCGATGGCAAAAAGACGTTTCGAAATGGATGGGGACATCCTTCCTAAAGAGATTGACCTTTTCTTTTTAGATTTAATCAGCTATAGGAATATATCAGCAGAAATTGCTGAAATGTTCCAGGTACACCATGAATCTCCACAGTTGTTACTCATCAAGAATGGAGAATGTATTCTTGATCAATCTCATGGAGATATCTCTGCTGAGGAAGTTGTTGGAATGGTTGTCGGTGGTTAAGTTACAGACTAATAGTTAAAGGTAATTTCTTGCTTGATATCAGGATGTAGACTAAAAGCAACTGGACAAGTTTTTGCAGAACGCTCTATGATTTCCTTATCCTTATCGCTATAATTATTTCCAGGGAATTGAAGATTTACCAAAATTCCGGTTACTCTACGTGGATTTTCGCCCATAATTTTGGTAACTTCGGCAGTTGTTCCATCAATATCAAAACCATGTGTTCTAGCAGCAATACCAACAATGGTTAACATACAATTACCCAAAGAAGTAGCTAATAAATCTGTTGGAGAAAAGGCTTCACCCTTGCCCTGATTATCTACAGGCGCGTCTGTAATAATCTCTATTCCTGATTTTAGATGTACAGACGAAGTTCTTAGTCCGCCAGTGTAGGTAATTTTTGAAGTAGCCATGTTATAAATTTTAGCACTAAATTAGTGTTTTTAGCTTAATGACTCTTAATATTGTTCAATATTTATACTATAAATTTATTCCTTGAAAACGATAATTACACTACTATCGACTGTAACAGCAGAACAAGCAAATGAGATTTCTTTGTTATCTCATCAACTTGGCTATGATGCTACAGCAATCGAAACTTTAAACAACATCGATAAAATTATATCGAACAAGGACAATTGCATTTTTATTGCCGTTCAAAATCAAAAAATACTTGGGTGGATTCATGGGTTCTATACGCTGAGAATTGAAAGTGACGCTTTTGTTGAAATTGCAGGCCTAGTTGTACATGAACAATGTAGAAAGCAGCAGATTGGAAAAAAATTAATTGAAGCTGTTGGAACATGGGCACAACCCTTTAATGTTCGCCGAATTACGGTTCGATCTAATGAAATTAGAAGTGAAAGTCATCGATTTTATCAACATATCGGATTTGTTTCGAAGAAAAAGCAACTTGTTTTTGAAATTCCATCTATGTTCTTCGCTACTGCTACTTAATTCATTTAAACAACCATTAATATGCTAAATTTACAACCTACCAACATTTAAGTACTTAAACATTTCAATCCTAATCCGTAACTTTGTTCCATGATTGAACTTCCTGTAGTTGCAGCCGTTACAGAAAAGCCTCGTAAACCAGATTGGTTACGCGTTAAATTACCTGTGGGGAAAGAATATGCACAGGTGCGTAGCCTTGTCGATACACATAAATTACACACTATTTGTGAAAGTGGGAATTGTCCTAATATGGGCGAATGCTGGGGAGCGGGAACTGCTACCTTCATGATATTGGGAAATATCTGCACACGTTCATGCTCATTTTGTGCTGTTGCAACTGGGAGACCATTAGCAGTTGATTTGGACGAGCCTAATCGTGTAGCTAATTCGGTTAAGCTAATGAAAGTAAAACATTGTGTAATTACTTCAGTAGATCGAGATGATTTAAAGGATGGCGGTTCTATTATTTGGGCTGAGACATTACAGGCAATAAGACGGGAAAGTCCAGAAACTACTTTAGAAACATTAATTCCTGATTTCAAAGGTCAATGGGATAACTTATACAGAGTTCTAGAAGAGCGTCCTGAGGTTATGTCACACAATGTGGAGACTGTAAAACGCTTAACTAAACAAGTACGGATCCAAGCTAAATACGACAGGAGTTTAGAGGCTTTAAGAAGAATTTCAGAATTTGGCTTAAGAACAAAGACTGGTATTATGCTTGGCTTAGGTGAAACAGAAGATGACGTATTAGAGGCAATGGATGACTTGGTAGCTAATGGAGTGCATATTTTAACTTTGGGCCAATATTTACAACCAACTAAAAATCATCATCCAGTGGTCGATTGGATCCATCCCGACCAATTTGCTAAATACAAAGAAATTGGATTGTCAAAAGGATTAAGGTATGTTGAAAGTGGACCACTTGTGCGTTCTTCGTATCATGCCGAAAAACATCTGTTTGATTTCTAGAGCTAAAAGTTGTATCTCTTTTAAAATTTCTTTTATCACAATTTGATTGTATATTAGTAGTCTTGGCACCAGCAAAAAAAATATCTTTATCGGAAGAAGAATTGGTTAATGCCTTAAAGAGGCAAGACACCATCGCTATTAAAGCGTTGTATGATATGTACTCGGGGGCATTACTTGGTGTTATTTCAAGAATTGTTATTCAAACAGAAGTTGCAGAAGATCTGCTGCAAGAAACTTTTGTAAAGATCTGGAATTCCGCAGCCAGCTACGATAGTTCAAAAGGGCGTTTATTTACGTGGATGATGAATGTTGCCAGAAATTTATCGATCGACAAACTAAGATCCAAAGACTTTAAAAATTCTGTTAAAAACCAAGATATAGAAAATAACGTAGATTTCATTGACGAGCAAAAAAAGGTTACTTTTAATGCCGACACTCTGGGTTTGAAAGAGTTAGTTACTCAGCTAAAACCAGAATTTAAAGATGTCTTGGATATGATTTATTTTAAAGGATATACGCATGTTGAAGCCGCAGAGGAATTGAATTTGCCATTAGGTACAGTAAAAACTCGCATTCGCATGGCTATTTTAGCATTAAGGAAAAATTTTAATTGAGGTGGAAGAAGTAAAAGCATATATTGAATCAGGCATACTTGAACTTTACGTTCTAGGGCAATTATCTGCCGAAGAATGTAGCGAAGTAGCAGAAATGGCTCATAAATACCCTGAAGTAAAAGCAGAGATTTTAGCTATTGAGCTTGCTATGGAAACTTATGCCTTACAAAACGCAGTTGAACCTTCTACCACTATCGAAAAGCAAATTTTTGCTAAAATAAGTAATGAAGATGCTAAAGACGTTATCGCTGCCGAACCAAAAATCATTCCACTACGTGCTAATGAAAATGATGGAAAAGTAAGGAAACTTAAATATGCTTTAGTTGCATGTAGCATTTTATTAGCCATTAGTTTAGGGGCACTATTTTCAGCACACAAAGAACTTAAGGATGCTAATTTTCAAATCACTGCATTAAGTACAGATAGGGAAAAATTTGCGCAAACTGCTGCTAAGTTAGAATTTGAAAATTCAGGAATGGAAAATCGCATAGCGATGACCAAAACTGATGAATGGACAACGGTTAAACTTGCGGGTGTAAAAAATGCTCCTAAAGCTGAAATGCTGGTATACTGGAATAAGACCAATAAAAACATCCTCATCAATTATTCGGCAATGGATCTCCCTAAAACCGACCAGTCACACGAATATCAGTTATGGGCATTGGTTGATGGAAAACCTGTTAGCCTAGGTATTTTTGGCAGTACAGAAAATGCTAAAGAAGCTGTTAAGCAAATGGAAGCGATTGAAAAAGCTCAGGCATTTGCTGTAACGATTGAGCCAATTGGAGGCAGCCTAAATCCTACCATGGAAAAAATGGTGGTAATGGGAGCAATTTAAAGATTAAACAGCTAATTTTTTCATTACTTTCGGGATTTGCTCTGCAACTTTTGAAGCGCTTACAGTAAATCTCTTGGGCGTCAATTCATCTCCTGCCTTTCCATGTATATAAACCGCCAACCTTGCTGCATCTTCGGATGAATATGATTGAGCTAGCAAACCTGCAATTATACCAGTTAAAACATCACCCATGCCTCCTGAAGCCATCCCTGGGTTACCAGTTTGATTGATATAAACTTTACTATCTGGCAAACAAATAAAAGTATATTGATTTTTAAGAACAATAATCAACTTTCTTTTAATAGCTTGTTCTTTAGCTGCTTTCACCCTTTCCCACCAAGTTTGATGTTCGCCAAATAAACGGTCAAATTCTTTTAGGTGAGGTGTGAGTATTGATTGTTCGGGTAATTTATCAAATAACTCCTTCCTGTTAGCCAGCAAAGAAAGAGCGTCGGCATCTAGTAGCATTGGTTTTTTTAAGTTGATCAACCTACCTAAAATCATTTCGCTTTCGTTTGTAATACCTAAACCTGGACCAATAGCAATTGAAGTATATTTTTCAAAAGCTTCTATGGCTAAATCTTCATTTCGTGGAAGGGCCATCACCTCTGGCAAAGTTGCATTTAGTGCCATCAAACCACTTTGTGGCAAACAAACGGTAGTTAAACCCGCTCCTGTACGTAAGCAACTTCGAGCAGCTAACAAAGCGGCACCCATTGTTGTAGTATTTCCAGCAACGATCAAAGCATGTCCGTAAGTTCCCTTATGGGTAAAATTTTTCCTAAGTTTTAAAATTTGTTTAACAGATGGTTTATTATTTAATTTCCAATCGCTTTGCTGCCTCTCGATAAAATCTTCATCCAAACCTATATCTACAACCTCAAATCGCTCTAAAGCTAATGCTGATTCTGGGAAGAAAAAGTTGATTTTAGGTCGTTGGAAACTAATAGTTAAACTAGCTTTAATTCCCTTATAATTTTCATGAATTGGGTCCTCACTCGGGAAACCTGTAGGCACATCGACAGCGATTATAGTTTTATTCAAATTATTTATTAGGCCAGTTAAATCAGCATATTTACCTGCAAGAGGCTTATTTAGTCCAGAGCCAAGAATTGCATCAATAATCAAATCTGCTTTGAGTGCTTTTAATTGGCTTGGTTCGGTAACCGTAAAGCGTTTGATTAATTTAGGAAGATGTTCCAAATTCTCACTGTAATCATCGCTTTGCTTTCCAGAAAAATTAATTAGATAAACCGAAATGTTCTCATACTTATGATGCTTACTATGTAAGATTCTGCCAATTGCCAATCCATCGCCTCCATTATTCCCCGGTCCGCACAAAATCGCAATAGATTTACTTTTATCTGGAAAATCTCTTTTAAAAACTTCTGTAAATGCGACAGCAGCGCGCTCCATTAATGCTAAGGATAAAATAGGCTCATGCTTAATTGTATAGGCATCTGCTTCTCGCATCTGATCGGAACTGAGTAAGTTTTTCATCTATACTAAGTTACTAAACTCAAAACAAATCGTGTATTTTTATCTTATTATCCTATGCAAGAAGAGTTAGAAATCTTAATTATCGGAGGTGGGCTTGCTGGCTTAACCGCTGCACTTCATCTCCAAAGGGTTAGTGCATGCGTTACGTTAATTGAGAAAAATGAATTTCCCCAGCACAAGGTTTGCGGTGAATATATTTCGAATGAAGTCCTTCCCTATTTCAGGTGGCTCGATCTTGATGTAGCAAGCCTTAAACCGAATATAATTCATCAATTTCAATTAACTACTCTTAATAATTCGAGCCTAAATACAAATTTATCGCAAGGTGGATTTGGAATTAGCAGATATATGCTCGATTACTATCTTTATCAACAGTTGATTAAGCGGGGAATTCACGTTATTAAAGATAGGGTAATAACTATTGAATTTAGAGATGATCAATTCCTTATCACCTTGGCTAGTGGAAAAGAATTAACCGCTAAACAAATCATTGGTGCCTATGGAAAACGTTCGGCAATAGATGTAAAATTAGGCAGAACATTTATTCAAAAAACCTCTCCATTTTTGGCGGTGAAGGGGCATTATAAAGGAGATTTTCCAAATGGATTGGTAGCAATACACAATTTTAAAGGGGGGTATTGTGGCGTTTCTAAGGTTGAAGATGAAAAAATAAACATTTGCTATTTAGCAGATTATGATTCATTCAAGCAGCATAAGAATATTAAAAACTATCAAGAAAAGGTTTTGTATCAAAATAAGAATTTAGAAACTATATTTAGAGAGTTTACTCCCCTGTATCATGAACCATTGGTAATTAGTCAGCTTTATTTCGGAGAAAAGAAAATGGTAGAAAACCATATATTAATGATTGGAGATACCGCTGGGCTTATTCATCCACTTTGTGGTAATGGGATGGCGATGGCAATTCATGGCGCCAAAATTATCTCTGAGTTACTTACAAAATATAAGCATGGAAAAATCGGTTCGCGGGAAGAATTAGAAACTTTATATAGGCAACAATGGACTTTTGAATTTAGCACTCGCCTAAAGATGGGGCGCATCTTAGCTACCGCATTCAGAAAAGAAAGTCTCTCCAATTTACTAATCAGCGGACTAGCAAAGTTCCCCAGCCTTTTAAATAAGATTATTGAAAAAACATATGGAA
This sequence comes from Pedobacter sp., assembly GCA_035497275.1. Lineage (GTDB taxonomy): Bacteria > Bacteroidota > Bacteroidia > Sphingobacteriales > Sphingobacteriaceae > Pedobacter. The sequence goes on along the minus strand of DATJDT010000356.1, from coordinate 2,099 downwards.
AACCTATTATAAATGATGTGGATAGATACAACGGATAGAAGCAATCTATCAGAGATGATGGACGACTTCGATATGAAAGGAGAAGTATTAAAAGATGCTTTAGATAAGATTGCTAAAATAAACCAGCTACTAGGCGGAAACAAAATTACCATTGAAGGAGTAAAATCATTACTTAAAAGTCATCAGGCGCAAGCACCCATTAAGATTCTCGATATTGGCTGTGGTAACGGCGATATGTTAAGAGCATTAACCCAATATGCTAGAAAAAATAAGCTGGATTTTTGCCTTACCGGTATCGATGCAAATAGTTTCACTATCCAACATGCTAAACAGCTTTCTATCAACTACCCAAATATTAACTATGAATGTAAAGATATATTTGAAAATTTTAATGAAGAGTATGATATTATACTGTGTACATTAACGCTTCATCATTTTAAGGATGAAGAAATAGCCACTCTTTTATCAAACATTTTACCTTTGACAAAGGTTGGTATAGTAGTTAACGATTTGCAACGAAGTGCACTAGCTTATTATTTATTTAAAGCGCTTTGTTTTTGTTTTAACCTAAACGACATGTCAAGAGAAGATGGTCTTATTTCAATATTAAGGGGTTTTAAAAGAGAAGATTTACAGCGTTATTCCAGTTTATTGAAATTAAGCTATTTTTCCATAACATGGAAATGGGCATTCCGTTATCAGTGGATTATTAAAACAGTATGAGTGTAAGAGTAACAGCCGTTTCTAAGGCACTACCAAAATATTCGAGACCAACATCGGGGATTATTCCATTTTTTGAGAGTTGGCTACAGGGACAAGATCCACGATTTATAAGAAAGGCCTTAAAAATTATCGAAAGTGCCGAAGTAGATAGACGTTATTCAATTTTATCTCCGGAAGAGGTTTTTAGCAATTTAAGTTTCGAAGAGAAAAATAACATTTACATACAAGAAGGGATTAGGTATGGGTCAGAATGCTTAAGCTCTGCCCTAAAAAAAGCTAATTGGCGACCGCAAGACTTAGACTATATTATCACAGTAAGTTGTACAGGAATAATGATTCCTTCGTTAGACGCCTATCTAATTAATGAACTAGGCCTTAGACAAGACATTGTAAGATTGCCGGTTACGGAAATGGGTTGTGCTGCAGGTGTTTCTGGAATGATCTACGCAAAAAGTTTTTTAAAATCCAATCCAGGAAAAAGGGCGGCTGTTGTAGCTGTAGAATCCCCAACTGCTACGTTTCAACTTAATGATTTTTCGATGGCAAACATTGTAAGTACTGCAATTTTTGGTGATGGTGCAGCCTGTGTGCTACTGAGTTCACACGAAAATGATGTTGGGCCTGAAATTATTGCTGAAGAAATGTACCATTTTTTTAACAACACACATTTGATGGGCTTCAATATGCGTAATACGGGGTTGCACATGGTGCTTGATCCAGCCGTCCCAGAAATAATAGCGGAACATTTCGAAGCGATAATCCATCCATTTCTACATAAAAACAATCTCACAATTAAGGATATCGATCACTTAATCTTTCATCCTGGGGGTAAAAAGATTGTACACTTAGTTGAAGACTTATTTGCCGATCTGGGAAAAAATATCAATGACACCAAAGAGGTCTTAAGATTATATGGAAACATGTCGAGCGCTACGATATTATATGTATTAGAAAGATTTATGGATGCCCAACCAAAACCTGGAGAAAAAGGTTTGATGCTAAGTTTTGGTCCAGGTTTCTCTGCCCAGCGAATCTTAATACAATGGTAATATCAATAACTTAACCTTGCATTTCCTTTTTCAAGAACTTTCCGGTTAAGCTGATGGGGTTTTGAATCAAGCCTTCAGGAGTACCTTCAAATATAATTCTTCCGCCTCCAATACCACCTTCCTCGCCTAAATCTATCACCCAATCGGCCACTTTTACTACATCTAAGTTATGTTCAATTACCAATACTGTATTTCCTTTTTCCACTAATTCATTTAAGACACCCAAAAGAACGTTGATATCTTCAAAGTGCAAACCTGTAGTTGGTTCATCCAAAATGTAAAAAGTCTTTCCAGTATCTTTTTTCGAGAGTTCTGTAGCCAATTTAA
>DATJDT010000355.1:0-5115 GCA_035497275.1 Pedobacter sp. | reverse complement strand
GAAGTATGTGTATATCCACCTGCATTAATAATAATTCCATCGAAAGAAAAACCAACCTCGTGCAATTTGTTGATTAATTCTCCTTCTACGTTACTTTGATAATAGTCGATTTCTAGTATACTGTACAGTTCGCGAAGCTTGTTTATATAGCTATCAAAACCCTCTGCTCCATAAATAGATGGCTCCCTAATACCTAAAAGGTTTAAGTTTGGGCCATTAATAATTTGTATCTTCATACCGGTGTTAAAAAAGTTGTAAGGTTACGATTGCAATGTTATAAAAAAAAAAGAAGAAAAATGAATGGAATGGCTTATCTCAGTGGGTTTCGGACATATTTAAAACTAGAGCGTTCTCTCGCTGAACATTCTATTGAAGCATATTTAAATGATGTAGGCAAACTGGTTCAATATTTTGAAGTGATCAATCAGCCTTTTAACGTCCATACCTTAAAATTAAAGGATCTACGAGAATTTATTTCATGGCTAAACAACCTCGGAATGCAAGCTTCCTCACAAGCAAGAATTTTATCAGGAATAAAAGCATTTTTTAATTACCTGCTATTAGAAGAAATTATTGCCGAAGACCCAACAAGTTTAATTGAGGCGCCTAAATTAAGTAGAAAGTTGCCCGACACATTGAATATCACTGAAATAAACACTTTATTAGACGCAATTGATGCTTCAAGATTTGATGGGATGAGAAGTAAAGCAATAATTGAAGTTTTATATGGCTGTGGACTAAGAGTTAGTGAGTTATCTGAAATGAAAATCTCAAATATCTTCCCAGAGAGTGAGTTTATTAAAATCATTGGAAAGGGAAATAAAGAACGGTTAGTACCCATCAGTGGCACAGCTTTGAAGTTTTTATCGCTTTACATGAATGAGGTACGACTTCATTTATCAATTAAAAAGGGGCATGAGGATTATGTATTTCTAAACAGGTTCGGAAGCCGGCTATCAAGGATTTCAATTTTTACCCTGATAAAAACGCTAGCTACAAAAGTTGGTATCCACAAAACAATTAGTCCACATACCTTTAGGCATTCTTTTGCAACTCATTTAATTGAAGGTGGGGCCGATTTAAGAGCAGTTCAAGAGATGTTGGGCCATGCAAGCATAACAACAACGGAAATATACACCCATTTAGACCGAGATTATTTAAAAAGTGTCATCACACAATACCATCCAAGGTCTTAAAAGGTTCGCGTATTGTCTTCTTAAACTAGATTTCAAAACTGCTTCTTTCACAACATATCATCCTATCCTTTCCTTGCATATCCTTCTTTAATTGCGTATTGATAAAGCCTTTAGCTAATAACATCTCAATGGTTTCTTTCCCTAAATGTTCATTAATTTCGAAGAATAATAAACCTTCTTTTTTGAGGTTATTGAGGGCATAATCAGCAATCTCTTCATAAAAAATCAAGGGTCGTTCATTGCTTACAAATAAAGCTAGGTGCGGCTCATTTGCCAATACATTCTCATGCATTGCCTCCTTTTCTGTTTGGGTGATATAAGGCGGGTTACTCACTATGACCGAGTATTTATCGTCCGATGTCGATTCTTGGTTCAAAAGAATATCTTGTGTTATAAATGTTATTTCAACTTCATTAATCAGTGCATTTTGAGCTGCTATATCTAAAGCTTCACTTGATATATCCAAAGCAGCGACAGCTACATTCTTTAAATTCTTTTTTAAGGAAATAGCAATACAGCCACTGCCTGTGCCAATATCTAAAATATGAACTATTTCACTTTGAGCACCAAATCTTTGCAATTGCAAACTGTTAACTTTCTCTATTACCCAATCCACTAATTCTTCTGTTTCAGGGCGAGGAATAAGCACAGATCCATTTACCTTAAAGATTAACCCATAAAAAATGGTTTCACCGATAATGTACTGGATCGGCCGATGCATTTTAAGCTGGTTGAGCACTGATTCAATTTCTTCCAATACCGCAGGAGCCAATTCCTCCTCTTTTTTTGATAAGTATGCTGCCCTATTAAGTTTTGCAAAATGTTCCAATGCAATAAAAAAAAGTGCTTTTGCTTCTTCTTCACCATAAAGCGACCTTAAATCATTTTCAAATAGCAGGGCTAATTCCTTAATTTTCATTACTAGCAAAAGTACTTATAAACCTACAAGGTTTTATCACGATATAATGTATTTTTGCAACAATGAATGATGAATTATATATGCATAGGTGCCTAGCGCTAGCAAAAATGGGAGCTGGAAAAGTGAGCCCAAACCCAATGGTTGGTTGCGTTATCGTTCATCAAAACGAAGTCATTGGTGAAGGATACCACCAAAAATACGGCCAAGCCCACGCAGAAGTTAATGCAATAAATGATGTATTGATAAAATTTGGCAATCAAGCAGAAAACCTCCTTAAAAATGCCACTGCCTATGTTAATCTAGAGCCTTGTGCACATTTTGGCAAAACTCCACCTTGTGCTGATTTGCTTATTAAACATCAATTAAAAAAGGTAGTAATTGGAACCAGTGATCCATTTGCAAGTGTAAGTGGTAAAGGCATTGCAAAACTAAAAGATGCCGGAATTGAAGTACCATTAGGGGTAATTGCTGATAAATGCACCTGGCTAAACAGAAGGTTTTTTACGAGAATACAACAACAACGTCCGTTTATTATACTGAAATGGGCGCAAACAGTAAACGGCTACTTCGCTCCAATTGATCAAAGACAGGAGTGGATCACTGGTGCTGCAGCAAAACAATTAGCACATCAATGGCGCAGTGAAGAAGACGCTATTCTAGTGGGAAAGAGCACGGTATTAATTGACAATCCTCAATTAACAAATAGAAATGGTTATGGTAAAAACCCTATCAGAATTGTCATCGATAGAGATTTAGCCATCCCCACAAGCCACCATATTTATAACGCTGACGCCAAAACCATTATCTTTAATGAAGTCAAAACTGCAGTAGCAGCTAATATCCACTTTGTTCAAATGGAAGATATGCAATTCTATTTAGCGCAAAAAATTGCTTTTCAACTTTACTTAATGGATATCCAATCAGTAATTATTGAAGGTGGAACCCAAATTTTAAATCAATTTATTACAAGCAATTTATGGGATGAAGCGCGGATTTTTACAGCAGACAAAACTTGGGAAGCTGGACTTAAATCGCCTAGTATTAAAGGAGATATCATTGAATCGTTAAAGATAGGAAACGATGAATTAACTATTTTATCAAGAACAATATTATGATATATCTAACGCTCAGTATCATTTGTAGTGTAACCGTTGGTGTTTTATTAAAACTCGCAAAGCGTTATCAAATTAACATCGCACAAGTGATCACTTGGAACTACCTGTTTGCAATTGGATTGAGTGCATTTTTCTTTCGCCCAGCTACAAAAGATTTAATACTTAGCGCAATAAGTCCGATCCATTGTGTACTTGGCATACTATTGCCTTCAATTTTTATATTTTTAGCGTTATCAGTTCAAAAAACTGGATTGGCCCGAACGGACATCGCGCAAAGGTTATCGTTATTTATATCGCTCAGCGCTGCCTATTTTATTTTTGAGGAAAGTTATAGCACAATTAAATATTGTGGTATTACAGTGGGTTTTCTAGCAATCATTTTTACTTTATATCGTAAACCGCAAATTCAGGCAAACTATACAAACTGGCTTTATCCATTGCTGGTTTTTATAGGTTTTGGCGTAATAGATGTATGTTTTAAGTTAATTAGCCAACTAAACACCATTCCCTATACCACTTCCCTATTTATTATTTTTTGTATGGCCTTTGTTATTTCTCTAGCCTACATTACTTATTTAGCGATTACCAAAAAAACCAAGTTGCAGCTTATTAATTTTGTGTGCGGATGTATTTTAGGGCTATTTAACTTTGGCAACATCCTGTTTTACATGAAAGCACATCGTGCCATGGCCGACAATCCTTCAACAGTTTTTGCAGCCATGAATTTAGGGGTAATTATAAGCGGTAGTTTAATAGGGATTCTTTTATTTAAAGAAAGGTTAAGCAAACTCAATTACCTGGGCTTAGCCCTAGCGCTATTGGCCATTATTTTAATCACTTTATCTCAGTTAAATGTTGTTCGATGATACTTATCAAACCTTAAAGAATACTTCTGAAGGTATTTTTCGTGATAAGGGCAGTAAATTTATTGGTTATGCCTATCCAATAAGAGATGATGCTAGCTTAAAATCAATTTTAGCTAACCTAAAAGCGGCGCATCCAAAGGCAAGACATTTTTGTTGGGCTTTGCGCTTAAGTCCTGATAGAAGTAATTTTCGGATTAACGATGATGGTGAACCCTCAGGTACTGCCGGAAGACCAATCTTAAACACCTTATTATCTGCCGATATCACAAATGTTTTAATTGTGGTTGTTCGTTATTTTGGAGGCACACTATTAGGTGTTCCAGGTTTAATTAACGCCTATAAGAGTGCTAGTTTAGAAGCGATTAAAGAAAATGAAATTATTACCAACACCATCAATGATATTTATGAAGTCCATTTCGATTATCTTTTAATGAATGAGGTAATGAGAATCGTTAAAGATGAGCAGCTAATCATTTTAAGCCAAGAATTTGATACCAATTGTTTGATCAGATTTGAGGTTCGAAAGGGAAATTTAAATACGGTTTTAGGTAAACTTGAAAAGCTGGAGCATGTTGAGGTTAAATATCTTTATACTTCGTAAGTAAGCCGACTTCGTAAGTCGGCTTACTTACGAAGTCGAGCTGATGGAATAAAATTTAATATATTTGCTATACTAACCTGTGTCTCATGCAAAAACTATCAGAATCTGATTTGATCATTAACCCAGACGGCAGTATTTATCATTTAAACTTATTGCCGGAGGACATTGCCGATACGGTGATCACTGTTGGTGATTTAGATCGTGTTGGTGAAATTAGTAAGCATTTCGATTCGATCGAGCTCAAAAAAGGTAAACGTGAATTTATCACACATACTGGTCATCTCGGAAACAAACGCATTACCGTTTTATCTACTGGCATTGGAACCGATAATATTGATATCGTTTTTAATGAACTGGATGCATTGGTAAACATTGATTTTAAGACAAGAGTGCCTAAAGAAGATTTGAAATCGTTAAC
>DATJDT010000354.1:0-3405 GCA_035497275.1 Pedobacter sp. | reverse complement strand
TTAAAAAGGAAATCCAAGCAGGTAAAACTAAAGAGGATATTTTAAAAGCAACTACTATCCCAGGAGCTCCTGAATGGCAGGGCGATGGAATAGCTCGTAGTTTAACTGCAGCATATACTGAATTAACAGTAGGTTAAGTAATTCAGAAACATTCCATATTATAATTTTTTTATTGGGTTAAAACAATCAATTGCCATATAGGGTATATTTGCTTAATTCTAATCCTATTCTTATGGATGATTTTTTAGCAGCCCGCTCACAGATGGCCCTCTCGCTGGGTTTTCATATTATTTATGCATGTATTGGTATGGTGATGCCTTTTTTTATGGCGGTTTCACACTATAAATGGTTAAAAACAAATAACGAGGTTTATAAACATATCACAAAAGCTTGGAGTAAGGGTGTAGCTATTTTCTTTGCAACTGGAGCAGTTTCTGGAACTATGCTGTCATTTGAACTAGGCTTGCTTTGGCCAAAATTTATGGAACATGCAGGGCCAATATTTGGCTTGCCATTTTCTTTGGAAGGAACGGCTTTTTTTATCGAAGCCATAGCCTTAGGATTTTTCTTATATGGATGGAATAAATTAAATAAGTGGTTCCATTGGTTTACAGGAGTAATAGTTGGTGCCAGTGGGTTGGCTTCTGGTATTTTGGTGGTTGCCGCCAATGCTTGGATGAATAGTCCAGCCGGTTTTGAGGTTATAAATGGCGCTTATGTAAATATCGATCCGATTGCAGCTATGTTCAATAAAGCATGGTTTACACAAGCATTGCACATGTGTTTAGCTGCCTTTACGGCTACCGGCTTTGCGGTTGCGGGCGTACATGCTTTAATGATTCTAAAAAATCAATACCTAGATTTTCATTACAAGGCATTTAAAATTGCAGCAATGTTTGCTGTGATCTGCGCACTTTTACAGCCAATAAGTGGAGATATATCTGCAAAAGACGTGGCCAAGCGTCAACCTGCTAAATTGGCTGCGATGGAGGCTCACTACCACACGCAAAAATCAGCTCCCTTATTAATTGGCGGTATTGTAAATGAAAAAAAGAAGGAAGTGAATATGGGTATTGAAATCCCAGGTGCCTTAAGTTTTTTAGCGCATGGCGATTTTAAGAGCGAGGTGAAGGGGCTCGATCAAATACCTGTTAATGAACATCCGCCAGTGGCGATTACGCACTATGCGTTTCAAATAATGGTAGGTATTGGAAGTTTATTAGTATTAATCTCACTGATTTATCTAGTAATAATCATTAAAAAGAAGAAATTGGTTGATCATAAATGGTTGTTAAAGCTATTTATTTGCGCAATACCGTTGGGCTATATTGCCTTGGAAGCCGGTTGGGTAGTGACCGAAGTTGGCAGACAACCTTGGATTATTTACGGCATTATGCGAACAAAGGATGCAGTTACACCAATGCCAGGTATTGCCTGGTCATTCTATCTGTTTTCGGCAATTTATGCCTCACTTAGCGTGATTGTTATCTTTTTGCTTTACAGGCAGATAAAAATGGTCCCAGCGCTGTACCAACCCAATCAAGCAAATCAAACTAAAGCCAGCTAACTATGGATTTTGTAATCATCTCTTTTTTATGTTTAGCTATTCTGCTCTATTTTTTATTGGGGGGCGCCGACTTTGGTGCAGGGATTATTGAGTTATTTACCTCTTCAAAAAATAGGAGCAAGACCCGTAATACCATGTATCATGCAATTGGTCCAGTTTGGGAAGCTAATCATATGTGGTTAATTATTGCGATTGTGATTTTATTTGTCGCTTTCCCCAAGATATATACAACCATGTCTGTTTATCTACATATTCCTTTGGCTGTTATGCTAATCGGGATTATTGCAAGAGGAACTGCTTTTGTATTTCGACATTATGATGCAGTGAAAGATCAAATGCAGGAAGTTTATCATAAGATTTTTATTTATTCAAGTTTCGTCACACCGTTGTTTCTGGGCATTATCGCAGGAAGTGTTATTTCTGGACAAATAGACAATCAGGCCAATGATTTTTTAAGTGCATATGTGTTTAGCTGGCTAAATTGGTTTTCGATAGCCGTTGGTTTGTTTACTGTTGCTTTATGTGGGTTTTTGGCTGCAATTTATTTAATAGGAGAATGTAAGGCCGAAGCAGATAAGAAACGCTTCATCAAGAAGGCAGAATTTATGAATATTTCGGCAGTTTTAATAGGAATATTGGTATTTATTGCTGCACATGTTGAAGATGTACCTTTAATGCGCTGGGTCTTTAAAGATGCGATAGGATTAAGCGCGGTTGTTTTAGCTAGCTTATCTTTGGTTTTGCTTTGGTACTTATTATTAAAAGGGAAAACCAAGATATTGAGGGTTTTAGCTGGTTTCCAGGTTACGATGATTTTGCTCGCAATTAGTTATGCCCATTTTCCTAATTTTATTAGGTTTAAAAATGGCACTACAATTTCGCTATATGAGAGCATTGCGCCGATTAAAACGGTAGAAAGTTTAGGATGGGCATTGCTTTTGGGAAGCTTATTTATTTTGCCTTTTTTAGGTTATTTATTCTATAAGTTTCAGCAAAAGGAAGAGTAATAGAAATCAAAATCTAGCCTTCCAAATTTTTTCTTCTGCTGTTAAATATTCTGCCAGAGCGGCTGAGCCATACCAGTTAAATAAATCAGCGTCTAGCAATTTAGCCTTCACAGCTGGATCAGTTGCTAATATTTCTTTTGCTTCATCTAACGACTTCGTATTAAGGATAAATATGCCTCTGTAATTTTTGTCGTTTTTAGCTAAAGGACCTGCCACAATTAATTTGTTGATGCTTACTAATCTGCTCATATTGGCCATATGTCCGGCGAATAGGCTATCGCTCTTTGCTTTACTTTCAGTTGTATTTGATCCAGTTTTTAGCATAACAAGCACATACATCTTCATGCCATTCTCTTCGGCACCTAGTTTTTTGGCCAAGGCTTCATCGTATTTTGGATTTAACTTTTTCTCCTGTGCATTTACGCTTAAACCTAAAGCGATGAATAGGGTAATGAGTGCGATTTTCATGAGCTGTTATATTAGTTTTTGTACTTTATTGCGTTTTCAAAGTCCTTTTTCTGCTAGCCATTTCGTCAAGGCCATTTTGATGGCTTCGCCAATTCTTTTTTGTCCGGCAGGATCGGTTAATAATGCCCTGCTTTCTGCATTATCCCCAACTTCTAACAATACCCTGTATTTTGCGGTATTTACATTTTCATCAATGCTATAAAATGCTCTCTTATCAGTTTTTTGGCATTTATAATCATTTCGCCCTGTTGAACTGTCTAAAAATACACCACGATTTTGAAGGTCGGTTACTGCGCTAATCGCAGCAGTTAATTTTGCTGCTAAATCTCTGTTTTCTGCTTCATACTGATCACCATCGTGGAT